>JBBDNH010000100.1:0-5974 GCA_040877745.1 Dehalococcoidia bacterium | reverse complement strand
CGGCGGCCCGCTCGTCATCTGCCACGGCGACTTCCACCCCCTGAACATCCTCGTTGACAAGGGCGCCGTCACCGGCGTCATCGACTGGGCGAACATCACGCTCGCCGACCCCGCCTACGACGTCGGCGCGACGACCGCGATCTTCTCGCACGGGCCCGTCGATATCGCCGCATTCGCCGCGCCGCTCGTCGACGCGATACGCAACTGGATCATCAGGCGCTATCGCAGGCGCTATGAAGAGCTCCAGGACCTCGACAACGCCGCGGCCGGCTACTTCGAGGCGCTGCGCAGCCTCGGCTTCCTTGTCGAGGCCGGACAGCGAATCCAGGCCGAACGCGGGATCGTGACCCCCACCGACAAACCGACAGCGTTCGCCGACCCTCGCCAGCTCCGCCGAATCCGCGAACGGATCGAAGAGCTCACGGGTGTACCGGCGGCACTGCCGAACTGACCGTCAGCCTCGCCTCGCTTGACACGTTCTCGCCCGTCCGCCATCATGCCATCCGGCACTAGCACCACATCCTAGCACCTGAAGGAGCAACTCCATGGCTGAGATATCCGGCGCGCAGCTTGTCGCGCGCAGCCTCAAGCACCACGGCGTTCAGCACATGTTCGGCATCGTCGGCGTCCCCGTCGTGCCCGTCGCTTTCGCCGCCATGCAAGAAGGCCTCAAGTACTACGGCATGCGCCACGAGCAGTCGGCCGGCTATGCCGCCCAGGCCGCCTCCTACCTCACACGACGCCCGGAGGCCTGCCTCGTCGTCTCCGGGCCGGGCATGACCAACGCCATCTCGCCGCTCGCCAACGCCTGGTCGAACTGCTGGCCGATGATCCTCCTCGGCGGCTCCTCCGACACCAGCCAGGCCGGCATGGGCGCGTTCCAGGAAGCGCCCCAGGTCGAGGCCGCGCGACCCTTCGTGAAGTACGCCGCCAAGATCGACCGGCCCGATCGCATCCCCTACTTCATCGAGCAGGCTGTGCGCACGTCGATCTACGGCCGTCCCGGCCCCGTCTACCTCGACCTCCCCGGCGACATCATCGACGCCAAGTTCGACGACGAGGCCATCGTCCAGCCCGCGCCCGTCGCCGACCCGCCCAGAACACTGGCTGACCAGGCCGCGGTCAACGCCGCCCTCGAAGCGCTGCGCAGCGCCGAGCGACCGCTCGTCGTGATCGGCAAGGGCGCTGCGTATTCGCAGGCCGAGGACGAGGTGAAGGAGTTCATCGAGAAGACGCAGCTCCCCTTCCTGCCGGCGCCCATGGCCAAGGGCATGCTGCCCGACGACCACCCGCTCTCGGTCGCCGCCGCGCGCTCCTACGCGCTTCAGAACGCCGACGTCGTCTTCCTTCTCGCCGCGCGGCTGAACTGGATCATGCACTTCGGCCTCCCTCCCCGCTTCGCCGAAGGCGTGCGCACCATCCAGCTCGACATCGCGCCCGAGGAGATCGGCACGAACGTCCCCGCCGAGGTCGCGCTGGTCGGCGACGCCAAGGCGATCACGGGCCAGCTGAACGCCGCCCTCGACGAGCGCCCATGGCAGTTCAGCGCGGAGAACACCTGGCGCACCGGCATCGCCAAGAAGACCGAAGAGAACGTCGCCAACACCGAGCCGCTCCTCAAGGACGACGCCGTCCCGATGGGCTACTACCGTGTCCTCCAGGAGATCTACGAGACGACCGACCCCGACACCATCATCGTGAACGAGGGCGCCAACACGATGGACATCGGCCGCCAGGTGCTGCTCAACCACAAGCCGCGCCATCGGCTGGACGCCGGATCCTTCGGTACCATGGGCATCGGCCTCCCCTACGCCATCGCCGCGCAGGCCGTGAACCCGCAGCAGCGCGTCGTCTGCGTGGAGGGCGACTCCGCGTTCGGCTTCAGCGGCATGGAGGTCGAGGTCGCCTGTCGATACGGCATGCCGATCACGTTCGTCGTCGTCAACAACAACGGCATCTCCGGCGGCCCGGCCGAGCTCAACCCCGACTTCATTCCGCCGTCGTCCTACGTCCCGAACGCCCACTACGAGAAGGTGATCGAGGCCTTCGGCGGACTCGGCTTCTTCTGCGAGAAGCCGGAGGAGATCAAGCCCGCGCTGGAGCAGGCCAAGGCGAGCGGCAAGCCCTGCGTCGTGAACATCATGATCGACCCGCGCGCCAGACGCCGCCCGCAGCAGTTCGGCTGGCTCACCCGGTAGCACCCAACAGAACTCCGTTCGCGTATCATGCCGCGGACTTCCAGTCCGCGGTCGAAAACACATACCGACCCGCGCGCTCGACGCCGTCCGTATCTGTGCCCATCTGTGTGCATCTGTGGCCATCGCGTATCTACTCCCATCTGTGCGCATCTGTGGCCATACCACAACGCCGGTAGCCCTTCTCGATTGACACCCTCCTCGGCGCTGCGCTATCATCCGGGCAGCTAGAGCCCACTGGACCAACGTTCGAACGAGGAGCGGGGGTACACAAGCCCGAACGGTGTCGGGCGACCCCAGCGCAGACTCAAGCCAAGTCCGACGGCGCCAGCGCGGCCGTCCCCTCGCCATCAGACCGGGAACGGTTCGCGCTGTTCGCTAAGCACCACCCGGCGCGCACCATGTACGGCACACTCGCCCTGAGACCGAGTTCCCTCGATGACCACACGGCCATCGCCGGCGAAGAGGCCGTCGCGGAGATCCGCCGCCTCGCCGAGCCGCTCCGCGGCCTGCGCGTGCTCCACCTCAGCGTCACCGCGTTCGGTACCGGCGTCGCCGAACTCCTGAACGCCGCCGTGCCGCTCACCTGCGACGTCGGCCTCGACTGCGCCTGGCAGGTTGTCCGTCCCGCGGAGGAATCCGCCGCCGCTAACAAGGCGCTCTACCGCGCGCTCGCCGGCGGCGACTCCGGCTGGTCACCGGCACTGGCCGATGCGTGGCTCCGGTCCAGCGCCGCGAACGCCGAGCAGCTCACCGAGTCGTTCGACGTCGTCGTCGTCCACGATCCCCAGCCCGCCGCCATCCGCTCGTTCGTCACACAGGATGCCCGAACGAACTGCCGCTGGGTGTTTCACTCCCATCTCGACTTCTCCGAGGCCGAACCGGGCGCCTGGGCGCTCCTGCGCGAGCACCTGGACGGCTACGACGCCATCGCGTTCGATGCGCACTCGTTCGTCCATCCCGATCTCCGCACCACACCGGTAACCATCATTCGCCCTGCCATCGACCCGCTCGGCCCGCGCAACATGGACCTGGATGCCGGCGCAATCGAGGCGCTCCTGCGTCGCTACAGCATCGACGCGGAGCGGCCCTTGCTGCTCCAGATGTCGCCGTGCGACCCGGGTAGCGACCTCCTGGGCGCCATCGACGTCGCCAACCTCGTGCGGCGGGAGACGCCCGGCCTGCAGCTCGCGCTCATCGCCATGAACCCGCCCCAGGATCCGGCCAGCATCAGCTACTTCGGCGACGCCGTGCGCAAGTCAATGGACTACCCGGACGTTCACATCCTGCGTGGCGTCAGCGAGGTCGGTAACGTGGAGGCGAACGCCTTCCAGCGCGCCTCCAACGTCGTGATCCAAAAGGGCTTGCGCAGGGGCTTCGGCATCTGGATCTCCGACGCCCAGTGGAAGAACAGGCCGGTCGTGACGGCGAAGTCCGGCGGACTTGAGCAGCAGGTGATCGACGGCGAGACCGGCTTCTTCGCGAACACCACGGACGACTTTGCCGGCCGCGTCTCCCAGCTGTTGAACGACCGTGAGGTCGCCGAGCGCCTCGGCAGAGCCGGCCACAAGCACGTCGCCGAGAACTTCCTGCTCACGCGCTTCCTGGCGGACGAGCTGCGTTTCCTGACCCAGCTGACCGGGGCGGGGCAGTAGCCCGTCCATGCTCGGATCGGTCCCGGTCACACCCAAGGCCATCGATGATTACAGACCGGTTGTCGGAGACGAACAGATCGACGAGATCGTGCGCCTCGGACGCTCGCTCGCCGGCGCGCGCGTACTGCACGTCAATTCCACGTCCTTCGGCGGCGGCGTCGCGGAGATCCTCATGACGCTGGTACCGCTCATGAACGACGTCGGCTTGCAGGCGGACTGGCAGGTGATCCACGGCACGGACGACTTCTTCCGTGTCACCAAGGCGATGCACAACAACCTGCAGGGGATGGACGTGGATTGGTCGCCGCACATGGAGCAGATCTGGCTGGACAATAACCGCCAGAACGCCGAGAACTTCGCCGGAGGCTACGACTACGTTGTCGTCCACGACCCTCAGCCGGCCGCCCTACTCTCCTACCTGCGGGAGACCGACCCCAGCCGCGCCGGTGGCAAGTGGGTCTGGCGCTGTCACATCGACCTGACGGACTCGCGACCGGACGTCTGGGACTTCCTCAAGGGCCACGTGAGCCACTTCGACGGCGCCATCTTCACCGCGCGCGACTATGTAAAGAAGGACCTTGCCGGCCCGCAAGTCTTCATCGTCCCGCCGGCTATCGACCCGCTCAGTCCAAAGAACGTTGAACTGCCCGGCGAGACGCACCTCCAGGTCTTGCGCCGCTACGGCATCGACGAGAACCGGCCGTTCATCACCCAGGTTTCTCGCTTCGACCCCTGGAAGAACCCGCTCGCCGTCATCGAGGTCTACCGTCAGCTGAAGCAGGACTTTCCGGGCCTCCAGCTCGTGCTCGTCGCGTCCATGGCAAGCGACGACCCGGAAGGCTGGACCTGGTACGAACGTACCGTCCGCCGGGCCGGCGAGGACTACGACATCCACATCCTGACCAACCTCAACGGTGTCGGCAACGTCGAGGTGAACGCCTTCCAGCGCGCCCAGGTCGTCGTGCAGAAGTCCCTGCGCGAGGGCTTCGGCCTCGTCGTCTCGGAGGCGCTCTGGAAGGGCCGGCCGGTCGTTGCGGACCGCGTCGGAGGCATCCCACTCCAGCTCCAGCACGGCGAGACCGGCTACCTGGTCGATAGCGTCGAAGAAACGATCCGGTACGTCGCGGCACTCCTGAACGACGCGCCGCTCGCCGATCGCATGGGCGCCGCCGGCCGCGAGTTCGTCCGTGAGCGCTTCCTGATCACACGCTATCTGCGCGACTATCTCACCATCTTCCGGACGCTTGGCGGCGACGCGCCCGCGTCCGTCGGAGCAGAGGAGGCATCATGAAACGCATCATCGCGATGATCCTCGCCGGAGGTCAGGGCGACAGGCTGAGCGTGCTCTCGGAGGAGCGCGCGAAGCCTGCCGTGGTCTTCGGCGGCCGCTACCGCATCATCGATTTCACGCTGAGCAACTGCTCCAACTCGGGCATTAGCAGCGTGGGCGTGCTCACCCAGTACCGGCCACGCTCTCTCAACGATCACATCGGCATCGGCCGGCCCTGGGACCTCGACCGCGGGGACGGCCAGGTATCGCTGCTGCAGCCATACCTCGGCCACGAGGCATCGGACTGGTATCGCGGCACGGCGGACGCCGTCTACCAGAACCTTTACTACGTGGAGGAGTCGCGCGCGGAGCACGTGCTCATCCTGGCTGGCGACCATGTCTACAAGATGGCCTACGACGAGCTCTCCGACTTCCACGAGGCCAGAGGCGCGGATGTCACCGTCCCCGTCTGCACCGTGCCTGTGGAGGAGGCCTCGCGCTTCGGCACGCTCCTGCTCGACGACGAGGACCGCGTCGTCGCGTTCGAGGAGAAGCCGGACAAGCCCCGTTCCACCCTCGTCTCTATGGGCATCTACCTGTTCAAGAAGGACGTCCTGATCCGGAGCCTGGTCAGTGACGCCGACAACGACGAAAGCGATCACGACTTCGGCGGAGACATCCTCCCTCTCGTCGTGTCCGACCCGGCGCTGAACGTCTTCGGCTATCGCTACGATGGCTACTGGCGGGACGTCGGGACGATCGCGTCCTATTTCGAGGGCAACATGGACCTGCTGGAGGACGTACCCGGCCTCGATCTCTATGACCCGGACTTTGCGATCCGCACGCGCGGCTCC
>JBBDNH010000099.1:0-5986 GCA_040877745.1 Dehalococcoidia bacterium | reverse complement strand
CGAAGATCTCGATCTGGGTACCGGCGTCGTTGAAGTAGTACTCCTGCTCGGCCTGGTAGCCGGCGACGCTGAGCACGCGCGCAAGCGTGCTGCCGAGCGCGGCCCAGCGGCCGTTGCCGGCGTGCAGGGGCCCGGTCGGGTTGGCGCTGACGAACTCGACCTGCACCTTCTGGCCCTGGCCGACGGCGACCTCCGCGAAGGCCGGCCCGGCTTCGAGAATCGCGTCGACCTGGCGCGCGAGCCAGGCGTCGCTCAGGTGGAAATTGACGAAGCCGGGCGGCGCGATCTCGACCTTGCCGATGAAGTCCGAGGCGGGCAGGTGCTTTGCGAGCGTCTGGGCCAGGTCCAGCGGCTTGGCCTGCGCCACCCGGGCGAGCCGCAGGGGCAGGCTGGTGGCGTAGTCGCCGTGCTCGGGCCGCTGCGGACGCTCGATGAGGTTGTCGGGCAGCACGACGGCCGGCAGCTCACCGGCCTCCTGGGCGTTGCGGGAGGCCTCGGCGACGAGGCGGGCGATCTCGTGCTTGATCACAGGCGCATGGGCTCCGAATCGGGAACTAGCGAGCGTCGAACGGTTCGCCGCCGATGTGTACGAGTTCAAGGATTTCGTCGACAGCGCGGCGGGCCCGGTCGACCACCTCTGGAGGATAGCCCATGCGGGCGCTGTTCTCCAAGAACTCGTCCTCGTCCAGCAGCTCCGGGTCGCCGTCGGGGAAGACGCGCACGTCGAGGTCGAGGTCGACATAATGCAGGTTCTCGCCATCGAACTCGGCGGGCGTGGTGACGTTGCAGTACCAGCTATGGAGCCCGCCTCCCCTGGGCAGGTCGCAGCGGATGACGTTGTACCAGCGGTCGGTCCAGAAGTAGTTGCGCGAGTCGTACGGCGAGATCCAGGGACCCTTCCAGGTCCGGTACTCGTAGCCCGCAAACTCCTGCGTCATCAGCAGCGAGCCCTGCTCCATGACCACGAAGGAGTCGAACGCCCAGTGCGGGGAGCCATCGTACTTCGTCGAACGGACGTGGATGGGCCTGCCGATCACACAGCTAGTGTACTACGGCGATCTAGCGTAGCCCCGGCGCCTGCAGCTGGGCGACGGTGTCCTTGCGCTGGAGGAACTGGAACCAACGGCCGTCGATCTCGACTGTGCGCACCTGATACATCTCAGGCAGCCGCGGGTCGGACATCACCGCGGCCTTGCCGGGCAGACCCTCCTTCACTCCGTAGAAGCGCCAGAATGCGTCGGGCTCCAGGGGCGATGGCACCGCGTCGCCGGTAACGATGATCTCCGGCCGCACGGTTGCGATCACGTAGTCGGCGTTGTAGCGTTCGTGGCCGGCGATGCCCTTACCGAAGTTGGGGACGCTGCTGTGCGCGATTTCCTCGTCCGTTAAGCCGAACAAGTCGATCACATCGCGCTCGCTGTGGTAGGCGATCGAGCCGACCGCCCAGGCAGCAATAGTGAAGTCCTGAGGCGTGTGCTCGTGGAGCCAAAGGCCGAGCATCTTGCGCTCGGCCTGGTCTTCCCGGTCAATCGCGAGGTAGGGGGTGCTCGACCCGCGCAGGAGCAGCAACGCGAACACGGCCAGCACCGCCGTGGCTGCGAGCCCACGTTGCATCGTGGCGAGCGGCAGAC
This sequence comes from Dehalococcoidia bacterium, assembly GCA_040877745.1. Lineage (GTDB taxonomy): Bacteria > Chloroflexota > Dehalococcoidia > DSTF01 > RBG-16-68-14 > JBBDNH01. The sequence goes on along the minus strand of JBBDNH010000099.1, from coordinate 4,355 downwards.
GTGCCATCGTGCTCGCGTAGCCTGCGATGGCCGCCAGGTAGAGGAGCGGCAGCAGGGGCGCCACTAGGCGTCCGTGGCCAAACGCGTCGCCGCCCTCGGTGATCATGGAGGCGAGCAGCGCGAGCGAGAGCACGCCGACGTACGCCGCGTGCTTTCGCAAGCCCGGCGCCAGAAGCAGGAGCGCGACGCCGCCGAACGCCGGGAGCAGGTGGTAGTTGAGCACGGCGCCCGAGACGTAGTCGGCGCCCCGTTCGAGGACAGCGAGCGAGGTCTCGCTCTTGGCGTAGTACGTGTTCGGGAAGAGATGGCCGTAGTATGTCAGACGCCAAACGAAGTAGGCGCCGTAGAGCGCCCAGAACGTGCTCGCCCAGGCGGTTGCCCTCAACAGCGCCGCCCTTCGCGTTGCTAAGTGCTGGACGCCATCGAGCGTGAACGCGCCGGTGACCGCGGCGGCGACGATGCCCTCCGGTCGCGTCATCGCAACGGCTGCGAACGCGACGGCCGACCATGGCAGGCCGGGCCGGCGCCACTCGCGCATGGCCAGGAGCGCCGCGACGGTGAGGAGGCACATGTAGAGCGGCGTTTCGAGACCCGAGAAGCTCCAGAACGAGACGCTGTCGACGATCGCGAGCGCAACGAGGACGATGGCAGGCACGACAGGGCTCGTCACGGCGCCGCCGGCGCTCTCGCGCGACCAGAGGCGCCAGACGGCGAGCACCGCGAGCATCGTTCCGAAGCTTGCGATGTACGTCAGGACGCGTGCTCCATCGACGACGTCGATGCCCAGTTTGTCGACAGCGGCGAGGAGCGCCATCCAGAGGAAGCTGCTGTAGCCCTCGACGTGGCCGGTGCTGTTCCAGTTAGGGCCGAGCCCGTCGGCGAGGTGCTGCGCATATCGGAAGGTGATGAACGCGTCGTCGCCGGGGAAGCGATTGAAGTAGATTGGGCCGTGGAAGACGAGCAGCGCGAACGCGCCGCCCAGCCCGACGCTCGCAGCGATGGCCGGACGGTGTGCAAGCGCGCACGTGCCCGCGACAGTCACGCCGGCAATCGAACAAGCCACCAACACGAAGATCGGAAAGGGCACAGAAAGCTCCGCCGCCAGTCTACTGCGCAGGGCCAGAGTTGCCTAGTCGCCTCAGTGCAGGCGCGGGCCCTGGAGCTGCGCGACGGTCTCCTGGAGCTGCATGAAGTGCACCCAGCGCCCTCCCGTAAACAGCGCTCGCACTTCGTAGGACTCCCAGAGCCGGGCGTCGGTGAGGATGACGTAGCTCGCCGCAAAGAGCGAGGTCTTGCGCACGCCCTCCTGCAGCTCCTCCTTGGTGAGCGGGCGCGTGTACGGTTGTCCGAGGACGACGATCTCCGGCCGCACCTCGTCGAACACGTAGTCAGCGTTGTAGCGCTCGTGGCCGACGATCCCCTTGCCCATGTCCGGCACATCTGTGTGGGCGATGACGACGTCGTTCAGGCCGAGCAGGTCGAGCACATCGCGGTCGCTGGCGTAGTAGGCGGTCGCGCCGACGGCGAAGTCCGCGATCGTAAAGTCGGCGGGCGTGTTGTCGTTCAGCCAGACGCCCAGCTCACGTCGTTCCTCGAGCGCGCGTGGCCAGAGCCTGACGACGGGATCGTCGGATGCGGGTAGCAGCGCGAGGCCGCCGAACGAGAGCGCGGCGGTTGTGATGACCAGCGCGTGCGCCGGCTGGAGCTTCGCTCGTTCGAGCAGCATCGCGAAGCCGGCGAGGCCGGCGAGCAGGAGGAGCGGCAGCAGCGGCACGATGAAGCGCCCGTGCGTGTCGCCGCCCTCGAGCGCGACGGCGGCGAGCAGGACGCCGCAGAGCGCGACGACGTAGGCGGCCTCGGGGCGGCGGCGGACGTCGGCGAAGAGGAGCGCCGCGCCGACGAACAGCACGCCCAGGTGGTACTGCAGGCCGGAGGTGCTCAGGTAGCGCAGCCCGCGGTCGAGGGCGTCGAGGTTGAGACCGACCTTGGCGTAGTACGTGTTGGGTAGGAGATAGCCATAGTAGCTGAAGCGCCAGATGAAGTACGTGCCGTAGAGCGCGACGAAGACGCCGGCCCACAGCGCGAGACGCCGGAGCGCGGTGCGACGGTCGTGCGCCGTTGCGAGCTCGGAGGCGACGAAGGCCACCGTGACACCGGCGGCGATGAGGCCCTCGGGTCGCGTCATCGCGGCAGCGGCGAAGACGAAAGCCGACCAGGGAACCGCGCTGCCGCGGCGCTCTCGGAAGTGTAGGTAGGCGCCGATGGTGAGGAGCGCCATGAAGAGCGGCGTCTCCATGCCGGAGAAGCCCCAGAACGCGACGCCGTCCGTGAGCGCGAGGCCGAGCAGGACCGCGGCGAGCAGCACCGGCGACTGCAAGGCGCCGCCCGGCTCGTCGTCGCCCCAGAGCTGCCAGATCTTGTAGACGCCGAAGAACGTCGCGACGATCGCGAAGAAGCCGAGCAGGCGCGAGACCTGAACGAGGTCCGCGCCCAGCTTGGCGAAGCCGCCGAGCGTGCCCATCCAGAGGAACGTGGTATAGCCCTCGACGCGGCCGTCGCTGTTCCAGTTCGGGCCCAGGCCCTCGGCCAGATGCTTGGCGTAGCGGAGCGTGATGAACGAGTCGTCCGCGTAGTAGTCGAAGTAGAGCGGCCCGTGCACGAGGACGAGGCCGGTGGCGCCGGCGAACGCCGCAAGGACGGCGAGGCCCGGGCGCCCGCGCAGCGCGCGCGCCGACACCACCGTGGCGACGGCAATAGCACAGCTAGCGAGGACGAACAACGCAAAGGACACGGGATGCCACCGGGGGCTAGTCTACGCTGGTCGACCGCGCTTTGCTAGCGGTTATGGTCAACCTCGGCGATCATGTGGAAAGATCGGCCGTCGAACGACAGCGGCCTTGCGGCGGCGATGCCGAGCCAGGAGAGCGCTCGCACGAGGGCGCGCCGACACCACCGTGGCGACGGCAATAGCGCAGCTAGCGAGGACGAAAAGCGCAATGGACGCGGGATGCCACCGGCGGCTAGTCTACGCCTCGTTGACCCGCCCGTCTAGCCTGTTATGTCGAATGTGCGAGGTTCGGCGATGATTTACGCCCCGAAGCGATCCGGGGAACGCCAGATGCCGAGCCTAGAAAGGCTCGGCTACGCTCAGATTTCGGCCCTAGTGAATTTCGCCGGTCACTTCGTCGAAGAGCCGGGCGACGACCTGGGCGAGGGCGGCGTGCTCCGGCCGCGAGAGGCCGGGGTCTTCCTCCAACAGCCGGGCGGCCTCCGCGCGGGCGAGCTCGATCAGCCGAGTGTCGAGCAGGCTGGCGACGCGGAAGTCGGGCAGGCCGGACTGGCGCGTGCCAAAGAACTCGCCCGGGCCGCGCATCTGGAGGTCGGCCTCGGCGAGCCGGAAGCCGTCGGTGGTCTCCTCCATCAGCCGGAGCCGCTGCTGCGCCTCGAACGACGGGCTCTCGGCAAGGAGCAGGCAATAGGACTGGTCGGCGCCGCGCCCGACGCGCCCGCGGAACTGGTGGAGCTGGGCGAGCCCGAAGCGGTCGGCGCCCTCGATGAGCATCACGCTCGCGTTGGGCACGTCGATGCCGACCTCGACGACGGCCGTGGAGACGAGGATGCGCGCCTCGCCGTCGCGGAAGCGGCGCATGGCAGCTTCCTTGTCCTTGCCGGAAAGCCGTCCGTGAACGAGCTCGAGCTGGAGGCCGGGGTAGACCTCCGTGCGCAGGCGCTCGAACTCCTGCACGGCGGCCTTGGCTACGAGCGCCTCCGACTCCTCGACGAGCGGGCAGATCACGAAGCCCTGCCTGCCGGCGTCGATCTCGGCGCGCAGGAAGTCGTAGGCGTCCTGGCGGCGCTCGGGCGGCCACCAGCGCGTCTCGACCGGCTTGCGGCCGGGCGGCAGCTCGTCGATGACGGAGACGTCGAGGTCGCCGTAGAGCGTGAGATAGAGCGATCGCGGGATGGGCGTCGCGGTCATCACGAGCATGTGGGCGGAGCGCTCGGACTTGTCGCGCAGGGCGGCGCGCTGCATGACGCCGAAGCGGTGCTGTTCGTCGACGATGACGAAGCCGAGGTTTGCGAACGTCACGCCTTGCTGGATCAGCGCGTGCGTGCCGACCGCGATGTCGACCTCGCCGGCCTCGATCTGCTCGTAGACCGCCCTGCGCTGCGCTGCGCGCACGCTGCCCGTGAGGAACGCGATGCGCAGCGGGCGGTCGAGGTAGGGCGGCGTGGCTTCCGCGACCGGGCCATCGTCCGGGTCGGCGCCGAAGAGGCCGCAGAGCGTGCGGAAGTGCTGCTCGGCCAGGATCTCCGTAGGCGCCATCATCACGGCCTGGTGGCCGTTCGCCGCC
>JBBDNH010000098.1:0-5987 GCA_040877745.1 Dehalococcoidia bacterium | reverse complement strand
CTGACGAAGGAGCTGGCGACGCTCGACGTGCTCTCCGACGGCCGGCTCGAGATCGGGCTCGGCGCGGGCTGGATGCGCAGCGACTACGACCAGTCCGGCCTCCCGTTCGACCGGCCCGGCGTGCGCATCGACAAGCTCGCCGAGAGCCTCGCGATCGTCAAGGGCCTGATGGCGGACGAGCCGCTGACGTTCGAGGGCATCCACTACCAGATCTTCGGCCACAACGGCACCCCGAAGCCCGTGCAGAAGCCGCACCCGCCCCTGCTCGTCGGCGGCGGCGGTAAGCGCGTCCTTACGCTCGCCGCGCGCGAGGCCGACATCGTGGGCGTGAACTTCGTGCTCGCGGAGGGGGTCGTCAACCCGGCGGTCGCCGTCACCGGCAGCGCGGACGCGACCGCCGAGAAGGTCGGTTGGGTGCGCGCCGCCGCCAGCGGCCGCGACATCGAGATGAACGTCACCGTCTTCGTCACCGCCGTGACCGACGACCAGCAGTCGATGGCCGAGCGCGTCGCGCCGGGCTTCGGCCTCACGCCGGAGGACGTGCTCGGTTCGCCGCACGTCCTCATCGGGGAGGTCGAGCAGATCGTCGAGGCGCTCCAGCAGCGCCGCGAAGCGTACGGCTTCTCGTACGTCGTCTTCTCCGGCGACGTCTTCGACGCCGCCGCGCCGGTCGTGAAGAAGCTGGCCGGCACCTAGCCAGCATCCACCGGGCCTTGTTCGCCGGGGCGCATCCCGCGTAGGATGGCCGCTGTGGGCATCCTAGGATTTGGATGGCGCGCGCCGGCGCTCCGCGAGCGCTTCTACCCGCCCGAGTTCCTCGGGATGTACGCGCGCTTTCTCAAGACGATCCTGGGGCTGGTCCAGCCCGGCGACGTGGTGCTCGACGCCGGCTGCGGCAGCGGTCGCGTCTTCCAGCACCAGCTCGCCGGCCACGCGAAGCTCGTTCTCGGCATCGACGTCACCGACGAGCCGCGCGAAAACGAGAACATCGATGGCTGGACGCACGGCGACCTGCGCGCGCTGCCGCTGCGCGATGCGTCGTTCGACCTGATCGTGATGAGCCACGTCGCGGAGCACCTAACGGAGCCGGAGGCGGTGTTCGGAGAGCTAGCGCGCATCCTGAGGCCGGGCGGCCGGCTGCTGGTCCTGACGCCGAACCGGTGGCACTACGTCACGCTAGTCGCGCGCCTGGTGCCGCACCGGCTGCACGTGGTGTTCAATCGCTGGCGCGGGCTCGACGCGGGCGACATCTTCCCGACCGCCTATCGAGCGAACACCGCAGGCCGCCTGCGCGAGCTATCGCAGGGCGCGGGGCTTTCGGTCGAACGGCTGGACCAGTTCGAGAGCGAGCCGGAGTACCTGGCGTTCCACATCGTGCCGTACGCGCTCGGTGTCGTGTACGAGCGGCTGGTGAATCGCTTCTCGTTCCTCGCCCCGCTGCGCGTGGAGCTGCTGCTGGTGGCGCGGAGGAGTTAGGGCGCTTCGCGTGTGACGCCCGGGACGCGGTCGAAGTCGCGGTCGTAGCTGACGATCGCTGGCAGCTCCTGTCGCTCGACGTGAGCAACCGAGCTACCTGCGCTTCATGCGTACGGCGGCGCGTCGTGCACGTTCCTCTTTCGCGATCCGCACCTGGTCCTCCGCGTCGATGGTGTGCTTCAACGGAGGCACCGCGCCGAACGCATCTTCCACCGTCATGGGCACGCGTTCGATCCTTCCATCTCGCGCCAAAGCTCAATTCGCCACGGGTTTGAGTCGTCGATCATGCCGTCGTTCCCACCGCCTCCGCCACCTTCCCCACCACCTCCGCCAGCGGGACGAGCGCGGCTTCCGGCTCCGAGCGGCGCTTGAGCTCTACCGAGTCCTTCTCCAGGTTGCGTGGGCTGACGGTGAGGCGGATGGGCATACCCAGCAGGTCGGCGTCCGCGAACTTGACGCCGGGCGACTCGTCGCGGTCGTCGTAGAGCACCTCCACGCCGCGCTCGACGAGCTCCGCGTAGAGTCGCTCGGCGGCGTCGTGGACGTCCGGGCGGTCGGGGTTCAGTGCGACGATGTGGACGGCGAACGGCGCGACGCTCTCCGGCCAGATGATGCCCGCTTCGTCGTGGTTCGCTTCGATGACGGTGGCCAGCAGCCGGTCAACGCCGATGCCGTAGCAGCCCATGACGGCGGCGCGCTGCTTGCCCTCGGCGTCGAGGAAGTTCGCGCCCATCTTCTCGCTGTAGACCGTGCCCAGCTTGAAGATGTGCCCGGCCTCGATGCCGCGCCGCTCGCCGAGCTTCGCATCGCCGCACCGGGGGCAGACGTTGCCCGCGCGCGCGAGCGCGATGTCGGCGATGATGTCGGCCTGCCAGTCGCGCCGGTAGTTCACGTTGCGGAGGTGGGTATCGACCTTGTTGGCTCCGCCGACGAGGTTGGGCGACTCCAACACCGAGTCGTCCGCGACGATGCGCACGGGCCCCTTCGCCGCCTGCCTGAGCCCGACGGGGGACGCCGAGCCCGCGACCAGACCTACGGCCTGCACCTCGCGGTCGTCCATCAGGCGCAGCTCGGCCCCGCCGAGCGCATTGCGCAGTTTGATCTCGTTCACCTCCAGGTCACCCCGAATCGCGACGAATACAGGCTCGCCGGAGACGGCGTAGAAGACAGCCTTGAGCGTCTTCTCGCGGGACACGCCGAGGAACTTCGCCAGGTCGTCGATCGTCTTCACGTCCGGCGTGTCGACCTCCTGCAGCTGCGCCGGCGCCTCGGGCGGCAGGGCCAGCTTGCGCTGCTCCGCCTTCTCTTCGTTGGCCGCGTAGCCGCACGCGTCGCAGACCAGGACGGTGTCCTCGCCGACGTCGGTGACGTGGATGAACTCCTGGCTGTCCTTCCCGCCGATGGGCCCGGAGTCGGCGTCGACGATGAGCGTAGGCACGCCGCAGCGATCGAAGATGTTCTTGAACCCCCGCGACAGCGTGTCGTAGGTGCCATCCAGGCTCTCCCAGTCCGGGTCGAACGAGTAGAGGTCCATCATCGTGAACTCGCGCAGGCGGATCAGGCCGCCACGCGGGCGAGGCTCGTCGCGGAACTTGGTCTGGAGCTGATACGGCAGCACCGGCAGCTCGCGATAGCTCTGTACCTGGTGCCGGAAGAGGTCGACGACGACCTCCTCGTGCGTCGGCGCGACGATCAGGTCGCGGTCGCGGCGGTCCTTCGCGACGAGCAGCGGCGGCACGAACGTGTGCCGGCGGCCCGACTCCTCCCAGATCTCGCTGGGATGGAAGAGGGGCATGTGCACCTCCTGGCCGCCGGCGGCGTCCATCTCCTCACGGATGATCTGCTCAATCTTGCGCAGCGCGCGCCAGCCCAGCGGCAGGAACGAGTAGCTGCCGGCCGCGAGCTGCTGGACGAGGCCCGCGCGGAGCAGGAGCTGGTGGCTGGGCGTCTCAGCCTCGGAGGGCGCCTGGCGCAGCGTGTGGGCGAAGAGCTTGGAGAGGCGCATCTCCGTTCGAGCATACGGACGCCCGAAGCTGGAGGCAAGGCGGGTTGCACCAGCGCACCGACGTGCGCGGCTTTGTTCTCGCCGCCGATCATGCCGCGGACTTCAGTCCGCGGTCGTCCACAACGCTCCCCGCGGCGTGTACAGCCCCCGCTATAATGCCCAGGCTGGGGTTCTCACGGATGCAAGGAGTGCATTGCCCCGAACGAGAGGTAAGGCTGTTCCGCCACCGCGCACTGAAGTGCGCGGCATCTTCGCTATCCCATCATGCCGCGGACTTCCGGTCCGCGTTGGAGGGCTAACCCCAGGAGTGCGATGCCCAAGCTGAAGGACCAAGCTGTTCCACTACCGCGCACTGAAGTGCGCGGCATGGGGGTTGCTCGCGGACCATGCCGCGGACTTCTCGCCGCAGCGAGTCCGCCGTGGCGGACCATCCGCGGTCGAGTCCCTACCAAGGGAGGCCAGTGTCCAGTCTGACGGGTAAGGTTGTCATGGTCACCGGCGCCGGCAGCGGCATCGGTGAGCATACGGCGCTGCGCTTCGCGCGCGAGGGCGCAAAGCTCGTCCTCGCCGACATCGACGCGGAGCGCGCCCGCGACGTCGCTGCGCGCATCGAGGCTGACGGCGGCGAGGCGCTCGCGATGGCGGTCGACGTGTCGCAGCGGGCGCAGGTCGATGCGATGGTCCGGGCAGCGGTCGAGCGCTTCGGCGCGGTCCACGTCCTGGTGAACAACGCCGGCTACGGGCTGGGTGCGACCGTGGAGCAGACGACCGAGGACGATTTTCGCGACCTCTGGGAGACGAACGTGCTCGGCGTGCTGTTCGGCATGCAGGCGGTGCTGCCCGTGATGCAGCGCCAGGGCTCCGGCCACATCATCAGCGTGTCTTCCGCGGCGGGCAGGATCGCCTATCCGGGGATCGCAGCGTACTCGGCGACGAAGCACGCGGTCGCGGCGCTCACCGACTCGCTGCGGGCCGAAGTCGCGGGCCAGGGCATCCACGCGAGCGCCGTCTTCCCGATCGGTACGCGGACGAAGTTCTTCTCGTCGGCGCGGCTGATGGAGGGCGGCAGCGTGGGGCCGCACGGCCCGACGCAGTCGCCGGAGCACGTTGCCAAGCGCATCGTCGATTGCGCCAGGCGGCCGACGTTGGAGGTGCTGCCGTACCGTCCGCTGCGCATCGGCATCGTGCTGCTGGCCGCGTTCCCGGCACTGATGGCGTTCATCACCAGACGCGCGGCCCGGCAGCAGGCGCGACAGGACAGCGCGGAGCCAACCAAGGCGCAGCAACAGGAGGAGGTTCCCCATGGGTAAGCTCGATGGAAAAGTAGCGGTGGTAACCGGCGGCAGCAGCGGCATCGGCCGCGCGATCGCGCTCGCCTTCGCCGCCGAGGGCGCGCCGGTCGCCGTTGGCGGGCGCAAGGCGTCGGCGTTGGAGGAAGTCGCCGGTGCGATCGCGGCGAAGGGCGGCAAGTCGATCACGCAGGTGATGGACGTGCGAGACGAGGGAGAGATGGCGGCGCTGGTGGACTCGGCCGTTCAGCAGTTCGGAAGGCTGGACGTGATGGTGAACAACGCCGGCGTCAGCTTCCCGAGCAGCATCCTCGATGGCAAGGTCGAGGATTGGCGCGCGATGCTGGAGACGAACGTGTTGGGCCTGCTGATCGGCTGTCGCGAAGCCGCTCGCGCGATGAAGCAGAACGACCCCTCTGGCGGTCACATCGTGAACATCTCCAGCGTGGCCGCGCGCGTGACCGGCCCGAGCGGGCAGGTCTACAGCGCGACGAAGCACGCCGTGAACGCGATCAGCGACGGCCTGCGCCAGGAGGTGCACGACGCGGGCATCCGGGTCACCATCGTGATGCCGGGCGGCACGCTCACCAACTTCGGGCGGTCGTTCCCGCAGGAGGTGCTGACCAACGCCGCTCGCGCCCTGGGCATGGACCCGGAGGCAGAGGGTGTCCGCCAGGGCGAGTACCTGCCGCAGGAGGGCGTCGAGCGCGTGCTGCGCGAACGTCCCGGTGTGTTCCTCTCCTCAGACGACATCGCGGGCGCCGTGCTTTACGCCGTCGCGCAGCCGCCGTCGGTGCAGGTGGACGAAGTGATGGTGCGGCCGAGCGTCGGGATGAGCCTGGGAGGGTGACCTCGAGGTTCGAGGTTCGACGTTCGAACGCTATTCATCGCCGTCGTAGACGCGGAGCGTACTGTCGTAGAAGGGGTCCGGGCCGAGGTCGGCCATCACCATGGCCGTCGCTTCGTCCAGGGGCACGCCGTCTTCGAAGTGCAGGTGCAGCATCTGCAGCGTCGCCGCGTCTGTGTGCGGCGCTGTGACGGGCGCATCCCAGCCGACGACGACGCCGGCGCCGCGCTCGACGAACGCCTTCGCGAGCCGCTCGCCGCGCAGCACATCGCAGCCCATCAGGATCATCGATGTCCCGTCGAAGCTGCCCTTCATGCCTGACTGCACGAACTCGGCCGGAATGCTGAAGTACGCGTTGTCGTCGTTGAGG
>JBBDNH010000097.1:0-5995 GCA_040877745.1 Dehalococcoidia bacterium | reverse complement strand
ATCGGTTCGCAAGACGAGGAGGATATCATCGATATGGAAGCCAACGAGCAGGCCGACTACTTTCAGGTGCGCCGGCGCGTCCGTTCGCGCCTTCGCTTCCTTCGCCACGCGTTCACCTTCGTGTCGCTGAGCGGCCTCTTCGTCCTGCTGGACTGGACGACGGGCGGCTCTGGCGTCGGGATCAACTGGGCGCAGTGGGTCGCCCTGATCTGGGGCATCATCCTCGGTATCGAGTTCGTGTCGACATTCGTCGCGCCGATGCTGTGGGGCCGGGAGATGGAGGAGCGCCTGATCCAGCGTGAGCTGCGCCGGCGGCGCGGCGCCTGATCGCGGTCCGACATATGGAAGTCATCCCCGCCATCGACCTGCGGGGCGGGCGTTGCGTCCGCCTCATCCAGGGCGACTATGACCGCGAGCGCGTCTTCTCCGACGACCCCGTCGCCATGGCCCGGCACTGGGCGGAGCTGGGCGCGACGCGGCTGCACGTCGTCGACCTGGACGGCGCACGCGAGGGCCGGCCCGTGAACGACGCCATCGTGCGCGACGTCATCGACGCCATCGACGTGCCTGTGCAAGTCGCGGGCGGCGTGCGCGACCTCGCCGCGGTCGAGGGCTGGCTCGCGGCCGGCGCGGACCGCGTCGTGCTCGGTACCGCCGCCGTACGCGACCCAGAGATGGCCGCAGAAGCGGCCAGCCGCCACGGCGAGCGCATCGTCGTGTCGATCGATGCCCGCGACGGCATCGTGGCCGTCGAGGGCTGGCGCGAGGGGACGAGCGAGCAGGCGGACGTCCTGCTGGGTAAGCTCGCCGAGCTCGGCGTGCCGCGCTTCATCTACACCGACATCAGCCGCGACGCCATGCTACAGTCCCCGAACTACGAATCGATCGCGGCCATGGTCGCGGCGTCCGGCGCGCCGGTGATCGCGGCGGGCGGCGTGGCGGAGGTGGAGCAGCTCGCGCGGCTGGCCGAGATCGGCGTCGAAGGCGCGATCGTCGGCATGGCGCTCTACGACGGCCGCATCGCGCTGCCGGACGCGCTGGCTGCGCTCAGTGAGTTGTGAGCGACAAACTTCCGCGCGTCCGCGCTGACCGCGTCCTGCGCGCCTTGCGACGCAGCGGCTGGTTCGAGCATCATAGAAGGGGATCGCATGTGTACCTTCGCCACCCCGAACGTCCAGGGCAGGTGACCGTGCCCGTGCATCGGGGCAGAGATCTGCTTGTCAAAACGCTAGCCAGCATCCTAGACCAGGCCGGCATGTCCAGCGACGAGTTGAGGGATCTCCTGTAGAGGTACAACATGCAATACACCATCGTACTCGAGCCTGACGAGGAAGGCCGCGGATACACCGTGCGCGTGCCCGCGCTGCCAGGCTGCGTGACCGAAGGTCGCACGCGGGTTGAGGCGATCGAAAACGCGCGAGAAGCCATCGCAGGCTTCATCGAGGCGTTGCGCAAGGCCGGCGAACCGGTGCCAGAGGAGACGGCGCCGGTCGAGCTGGCCACGGTTGCGTTGTAGAAGGTGCGCTGTGAAGCAACGCCAGTCACTCGTCTATGACGTGATCCTGGAACCGTCAGAGGACGGTGGGTACACCGTCTACGTCCCGACGCTTCGCGGCTGCGTATCGGAAGGCGAAACCGAGGAAGAAGCGCTCGAGAACATCCGGGACGCGATCCTGACCTGGCATGCGACGTGGCAGGAGATAGCCCGCCCTTAGCCATGCTGACCAAGCGCATCATTCCCTGTTTCGACGTCGAAAACGGCCGTGTGGTGAAGGGCATTTCGTTCGTCGAGCTGCGCGACGCCGGGGACCCGGTCGAGCTAGCGAGCGTCTACGAGGAGCAGGGCGCCGACGAGCTTGTGTTCCTCGACATCACGGCCTCCTCCGACGCGCGCCAGACCGTGTACGACATGGTCGCGCACGTCGCCGACCAGATCTTCATCCCGTTCACGGTCGGCGGCGGCGTGCGCAGCGCGGACGACGTCCGCGTGCTGCTGGAGCTGGGCGCGGACAAGGTCTCGCTGAACACCGCGGCGGTCGACGACCCGCAGGTCATCGCGCGCTGCGCCGAGCGCTTCGGCAGCCAGAACATCGTCGTCGCCATCGACGCCAAGAGCGTCGCCGAGGGCAAGTGGGAGGTCTACACGCACGGCGGCCGCACGCCCACGAAGCTGGACGCGCTCGAGTGGGCGCGCAAGGTCGTCGAGCTGGGCGCGGGCGAGCTGCTGCTGACGTCGATGGACACCGACGGCCACCTTACCGGCTACGACCTGCCGCTCACGCGCGCGGTCTCGGAGGCCGTCGAGGTGCCGGTGATCGCGTCCGGCGGCGCCGGCGAGCCATCGCACATGGCGGAGGCGATCATCGAGGGTAAGGCGGACGCCGTGCTCGCGGCGAGCATCTTCCACTTCGGCACGTACCGCATCCGCGAGGTGAAAGAGCAGCTCGCGGCGCTCGGCATCCCGATGCGGCTATAGTGGGGTCAAGGGTCATGGACGAAGTGAAGCTCGATTTCGAGAAGAGCGGCGGCGTGATGCCGGCGATCATCCAGGACGCCGACACCGGCGAAGTACTCACGCTCTTCTACATGGACGAGGAAGCGCTCAAGCGAACGCGCGAGGAGCGCGTCGTATGGCGCTTCAGCCGCGCCGAGGGCCGCCTGATGCGCAAGGGCGACACCTCCGGCAACGTGCTCCACGTGGAGAGCGTCGCGACGGACTGCGACGCGGACGCGCTCGTCGTGCGCGTCCACCCGAACGGCCCGGCCTGCCACACCGGCGAGCGCACCTGCTTCCACAACCCGCTGGACTAAGGCACCGTCATGGCATACGACGGCTACCAGTGTCTCAAGATCCGAGTCGATAGCGGGGTGGCGTTCGTCACGATTGACCACCCGCCGATCAACCTCTTCGACGCCCCGCTCATGGGCGAGATCAATCGCGTTGGGCAGGAGCTCGAAGCGGACGATGATGTACGGGTCGTCGTCTTCGACAGCGCCAACCCAGAGTTCTTCATCGCCCATGCGGACGTCGGCCTGATCCAGCAGCTGCCGAAAGATGCGCCGCCCAAAGAATCGTCGCTCGGCTTCTTCCACGCGATGGTCGACCGGTTCCGCACGATGCCTAAGGCCACGATCGCCAAGCTAGAGGGCCGAGCGCGCGGCGGCGGCAGCGAGCTCGCGCTGTCGATGGACATGCGCTTCGCGGCGCTCGGCCGCGCCATCCTCGGCCAGCCGGAGGTCGCTCTCGGGATCATCCCGGGCGGAGGCGGAACGCAACGGCTGCCGCGCCTCGCCGGCCGCGCACGCGCGCTCGAGATCATCCTCGGCTGCGAGGACGTGCAAGCCGGCCTCGCCGAGCGCTACGGCTACGTGAACCGGGCGCTGCCGCCGGACGAGCTCGGGCCGTTTGTCGAGCGGCTCGCGTACCGCATTGCTTCGTTCTCGCCGGACGCGATCCGTCTCGCCAAGGCCGCCGTCGCCGCCGCCGAGCTGCCGGTCCTCGAAGGCCTGCTCGAAGAGGCGCATCTGTTCGGCCAGTCTGTCGCGACGCCGGAAGCGCAGCGCCGAATGGCGGCGTTCATGAACGCCGGCGGCCAGACGCGCGAGGCCGAGCTCGGCATGAGCCCGCTCGCCAGCGATTCGCCAGAGGGAACAGCACGATGAAGTTCGCGCTCTGCGACACCGGCATCGGCTGGGTCGCGCTCGGCATCGAGGACGGGAAGATCTGCCGCGCCGCGCTGCGTCAGACTCGCCAGGACGCCCAGCACGCGATCGTCGGCTGGGGCGCGGACGAGCCGGCGAGCGACGCCGAAGCCGCGCCGCTGGTCGACCTCGCCGTGCGCGCGGCCAGCGGCGAGCCGGTGGAGCTGGACGGCATGCTGCGCATCACGGGCGGCACGGCCTTCCAGCGCGATGTCTGGCAGGCCGTCGCGGCGATCCCGTTCGGCGAAACAGCCTCCTACGCTGAGGTCGCGATGCGCGTCGGGAAGCCGCGCGCGGCGCGCGCCGTCGGTCACGCCGTGGGACACAACCCAATCCCGCTCCTCATCCCCTGCCACCGTGTCGTCGGCTCGAACGGCATCGGCGGCTACGGCGGCGGCAGGCTGGCCCTCAAGCGAAAGATGCTCCGACAGGAGGGCGTCACGCTCTAGCACGCGGTTGGCCTTGCGGTGCCTTGTTCGAAGCCGGTGAGTTCGTGCGTCGCGCCCGCGGGTTGAAACCCGCGGCTTCTCTCGAATAACAGCGCGAAGCTGCTTGTCGAAGGGGGACCGTCTAGTAGTTCGGCTGGCCGGGGTCACCGCTGCTCCGGCGGCCCTCCTGGAGCGGGAGCAGCCGGTTCAGCTCCTGCGCAAGCTGCAGCGCCCGCAGCGCCTCATCGACCGTCAGGTCCTCGTCTACCACACCGAGTGCCTCGGCCAGCGCTCGCTGGGCCGCGCCCGCTGCGTCGCCCGGGTCGCCGCCGCCCGCGCCGTCGTCGTCGTCCGGCTCGCCGTCGTCGTCCGGCCGCCCGCCGTCCGGCGAGCCCTCGACGCCCGGCTCGTCCATAAGCCGCAGGACGAGCTCCAGGTTGAACTTGGCGTCGCGATTGCCCGGGTCGAGCACCAGGGCGCGCCGGTACGACGCGAACGCCTCCTCCAGCCGCTCCAGCTCGACGTAGTGGTTGCCGAGGTTGTAGTGCGCTCGCGAGGCCAGCTCCGGGTCATCGATGGGCAGCGAACGCAGCGTCTCGAGGACGGCCTCGTTGTAGCGCTCGAGCCGGTGCAGCGCGAGGCCGGCGTTGAACGGCGGCTCGGCGCGGCCGGGCTCCTGCGCGCCGGCGCGCTGGTACGCATCCAGCGCCTCGCCGAAGCGCGCGCTTCCGTAGGCGTCGTTGCCCTCCTCGACGAGATCGCCGGCCTCCGAAGCGCACGAGGCTGCCACGAACACGAGCGCCAGCAGCGCCAGCGGCGCGACGGCCCGTGGCGCAAGGCGCAGCCGGCGCATGAACGCCCAGCCTTCCAGCCGCCGCTCCGGCAGCAGTTGCTCGCCCGCCAGCAGCACGAGCGCGGCGACCACGAGCCACTGGAAGCGCTCGACGGGCACGTCCTGGCGCTCGCTGGCGAACGTCGTGCGCTCCAGCGCTTCGATCGGCTCAGCGAGGCTCGTCAGCTCCTCCCCGCTGACGTAGCGACCGCCCGGCGTCGCGGCGGCCATCAGCCGCAGCAGCTCCTGATCGCGGCGCGTGATGAGCGGCTCGATGCCCTCGACGACGGTCGGAGGCACGGGAAGGCCGGTCTCGGAGTCGATGTCGGGCACGGGCGCGCCTTCGTCGGTACCGAAGCCCGCGGTGAAGAGCAGGATGCCGCGGCTCGCGGCCTCCTGCGCCGCGTCCAGCGCGTCGCCGTCGTGGTCCTCGCCGTCCGTGATCAGCACGATCGCCTGGCTCTCCGCGTCGCCCGCTTCGAGCGCGAGCGTCGCCGCGCGCACCGCCGCGCCGAGGTCGGAGCCGGGCACGAGCAGGGCGCTGTCGTTCGGCGCGGACGCGACGAGCGCGCGCAGCGGCGACACGTCCGTCGTGAGCGGAGAGCGCAGCAACGCGTTGCCGCCGAAGATGACGAACGCCAGCCGGTGCTCCCGCAGCCGGTCGAGCAGGTCGAGCGTCTCCTGCTGGGCGACCTCCAGCCGGTTCGGCGCGAGGTCGTCCGCGAACATGCTGCGCGATACGTCGAGCGCGATCACGACGTCCGCGCCCGACTGCTCGATCACGATGTGCTCCTCGCCGAGCTGAGGGCGCGCCAGCGCGACGGCGATCGCTGCGATAGCGAGCACGACGAGCGCTGCCCTGGCCGCGCGCAGCCGCGCGCTGACGCCGGCTCCGAGCACATCTTCGCGGGCGGGCGCGAAGCGGCGCGCCGCGCCGCGCCTCCAGCGCGCGAGCGCGAGGTAGGCCGCGGCCACGATGGGCGCCAGGACCAGGAGCGCCAGATAGCCCGGCGAAGCGAAGCTCATCAGGGAG
>JBBDNH010000096.1:0-6050 GCA_040877745.1 Dehalococcoidia bacterium | reverse complement strand
GAGAGCAGGATGATCGCCACGAGCGGGGTGAGGTCCATCATGCCCATGCGCGGCACGATCTGACGCAGCGGCTGCAAAATCGGCTCGGTGATGGTATCGAGCGCCCGCGCGATCGGGTTGTAAGGGTCGCGCACCACCCACGAGAGGATCGCGCGGAAGAAGATTGCCAGCGCGAGGAGGTTCACCAGCGAAGCGAGCAGGCCGCCGATGCTGTTGATGTCGCCGAAGCCGCCGAAGATCACGCGCTTAGCTCCTTCGAACGCCGGTACGCCGCCTCGATTGCCCGAACGACGGTCCCGCGCAGGCCTGCCTCCTCGAACACGTCCAGGCCGGCGGCCGTGGTGCCGCCCTTCGACGTGACCATTTCGCGCAGCTCGCCCGGCGACTTCTCGCCGTCGCGGGCGAGTGTCGCGGAGCCGAGCAGCGTCTGCACCGCGATCTCCTCCGCGACGTCCTTGGCCATCCCGATGCGCACCGCGCCGTCGATCATCGATTCCAGGAAGAGGAAGATGAAGCCGGGCCCGCTGCCGGAGACGGCGGTCGCCATATCGACGTAGGTCTCGTCGCTCACCTCGCGCTCTCGGCCGGCCGCGCCGAGCAGCGCTGCCACGGCCTTGCGCGCGTCCTCCGAGACGGGCGCGCTCGCCATCCAGACGCTCATCGCCTCACCAACGAACGCCGCTGTGTTCGGCATCACGCGCACGACCGCCGCGAGTCCAAGTTCGTCCGCGATGCGGCGCATCGGCACGCCGGCCATGATCGAGACAGCCGTCGCGCCGCCCTCCAGCTTGCCCTTCAGGCCTGCCGCGACCTCCGAGAAGTCCTGCGGCTTGACGGCCAGCAGGACGACATCGGCGCCGCGGACGGCCTCCGTGTTGTCGGAGGTGACGGTCACGCCGTAGGACGACGCCAGATGCTCCCGGCGCGCCTCAGCGACGTCGCTCACGGTCACGTCTGCAGCCCGCACGACGCTCTTCCGGAGCCACGAACTCACGAGCGCCTCGCCCATCGAACCACCGCCGATGCAACCAACGCGCACGCTACGCCTCCGCCCGCTCGCCGAAGATCGCCCGTCCGACGCGCACCAGCGTGGCGCCCTCATCGATCGCGACCTCGAAGTCGTCTGTCATACCCATCGATAGCTCCTGCAGGCCCAGATCGTCGCGCAGCTCGCGGAGCTGGCGGAAGACCGGGCGAACGGCCTCTGGATCGCTCGCCTGCGGCGCGACGGTCATCAGGCCGCGCACGTCGAGGTTCGGAAGCGAAGCGATGCTGGAGAGCGCGTCCGGAACGGCTGCGGTAGCGAAGCCAAACTTCGCGGGCTCCCCCGCGACGTTGACCTCGAGGAGCACGGGCAGAGGCTCAGTCGCGCGTCGGCTGAGAGCCTCCGCCAGCCGCACCGAATCCACACTATGGATTATAGCAAAGAGCCCAGCAGCGGTCTTCGCCTTGTTCGACTGCAAGTGTCCGACGAGGTGCCAGCGCGGCCGAACGCCCATCGCGGCGAGCGCTTCGATCTTGGGCGCGGCCTCCTGGATGCGGTTCTCGCCGAGGTCGCTCAGGCCGGCTGCGCACGCCTCCGCGACGACCGCAGGCGGGAAGCCCTTGCTCACGCCAACGAGCGTCACGTCGTCCGGCGAGCGGACCGCGCGCAGGCAGGCCGCCTCCATGCGCTCCCGCACACTCGCGAGGTTCTCCGCAACGCCCACAACGAGATCGAGCGTACCAGCAACCTTCGCCGCAGGCGAATCCGCCTCTGGCGGAAGGTGCTATACTAGCGCCTCGGAGGATGCCGATGATCGTCTCCGTGCTCAAGCGCAAGACCGCGATCGCCGAGCGCGAGGAGTGGGACAAGCGCGCCGAGCGCCTGCTCGCGCGACTGCGTCCCTACCTCGAACGGCAGCCGGGCTTCGCCGGCGTCGAGCTCAAGCTCGCGGACGGCGGCGACATGACCGAGGCGACGTCCTGGCAGTCGAAGGAAGACTGCGAGCGCTACGTGCGCGGCGGCGCGGCAGCGACGGCAGCGACGATGTCCGACGCGCTGCTACCGACCGCCCCCTACCCCAACGGCAGCTGGACCCGGGAGACGAACGAGACGTAGAGGGCCGGTCTGAGACCTACCCCGATCCGCCGCGGAAGCGGCCGCGCTCCCAACGCGCGAACACGTAGATACCGGCCACCACGCCGCCGACCGGCAGCAGCGCCAGCGCGGCATGGATGTCGTAGAGCACGAGCGCAAGGCCGAGCGCCACGACGATCGCCAGCCCCGCGAACACGACCGGCAGGACGATCGAGAACACGACGCGCGTGATCACCAACGTCTCGCGGCAGCCCGGACGTTCGTCCTGCGGGACGGGCTCGTACACGGCTAGAGAGGCGTGTCGACGAAGATCAGCTCGCTCGTCGCGGTCGCGGTCACGCGCAGCAGGCCGCCGCCGAGGACCTTGGCGGCGTCGCCGGTCGCGAGGCGTTCGTCGTTGAGCGAGGCTGCGCCCTCAATCAGGTAGAAGTAGCCGCCGCGGCCCTCCCCGAAGACGTGCTCGACCTCGACATCCGGATCGAGCCGGGCGACGTACATGCTGACGTCCTGGTGCACCGTGACGCCGCTGTCGCCGTCGACCCCCACGGGCCGCAAGATGCGCAGCAGCGTGTTGTGGCGGTCGGACTCGGTGTGCTGACGCTGCTCGACCGACGGCGGCAGGCCGCGCTCGGCGGGCAGGATCCACATCTGGATGAACTGCACGGGCTCGGTCTCCGAGCCGTTGCACTCGGAGTGGAGCGCGCCGGAGCCGAGCGTCATGCGCTGGACCGCGCCCGCGTCGAGCAGCCCGCCGTTACCGAGGCTGTCCTCGTGCCGGAAGTGGCCCGCCGGCACGTAGGTGATGCCTTCGATGTCGCGGTGGGGGTGCATCGGCCAGACGGCGCCCGGCACGAGCGTATCGTGATTGAAGACGCGCAGCGTGCCGATGCCCATGTTCTCGGGGTCGCGGTACTGGTCGAAGCTGAAGTGCCAGCGAGCCTGGTACCAGCCGCCGTCGGTCGAGTAGATCTCGGCGTCGCGACGGACGATGAGCGGGGCCAGGTCGTGGCTCATGCTCAGCTCACCCGCACTTCGTGTAGCCGCAGCCGCGGCAGGTCAGGCAGCCCTCGGCGAAGACGAGCACGCTGCCGCACTCCGGACAGGCTAGCCCTGTACCTACATCCGAGGAACCAGGAACCAGGGGCCGGGAACCAGGGGCCCGCCCCGCCTTGCCGCCTCGTTTCGCCTTCGTTCCTTGTTCCTTGTTCCTTGTTCCCTGTTCCTCCAGAAATCGACCCTCCATCCAGCGAAAGACGTAGTCGACGAGCGACGTCGCCTGGGGGAGCTCGGGGTTGTCGGTGAAGCCGCCGGGCTCGAAGTGGACGCCGCGGAACTTCTTAGCAAGGTCCTCCAGCGGAACGCCGTACTGCAGCGCCAACGACGTGAGCACGGCCACCGAGTCCATCAGCCCGCGGATGGTCGAGCCTTCTTTCGAGATGGTGATGAAGACCTCGCCGGGGGTTCCGTCCTCGAAGAGCCCGACGGTGATGTAGCCCTCCTGCTCGCCCACGCGGAACTTGTGCGTGACCGAAGGACGCTCGTCCGGCAGGCGGCGGCGGTACGGGCCGAAGGGGTGCCCGGCGCCAAGGCCGAGGTCCTGTTCGGCGGCTTCGGCCTCGGCCTGCTCCGGCCCGCGCGCGAGGGCGTGCGAGAGCACCTGCTGTGCGCGCGATTGGTCGCGGTAGATCGTGATGCCCTTGCAGCCCTCCTGGTACGCCTTCAGATACGCGCGCTCCACGTCCTCGACGGTCGCGGAGGCGCGGAAGTTAATCGTCTTGCTCACGGCGTTGTCGGTGTGCCGCTGGAACGCCGCCTGCATCCGGACGTGCCACTCCGGGTCGATGTCGTGGGAGGTGACGTAGACGCGACGCACCCACTCCGGGATGTCTTCGCGGTCCTGGATGCTCGCGCCCTGCGCCAGCTCCTGCATCAGCCCGGCCGAGTAGAAGCCCTGATCGCGCGCCACCTGCTCGAATGCTGTATTGACCTCCGGCAGCTGGGTGACCTTGTCCGGGTCTTTCGGGTCGAGGTGGTGCTGGCGCATGAAGGCGAGCGAGAACACCGGCTCGATGCCGCCGGAGCAGTCCGCGATGATGCTCAGCGTGCCCGTGGGTGCGACCGTCGTGCGCGTCGCGTTGCGCAGCCGGCGCTTGGGCGCGTAGACGCTGCCCTCCCACGCCGGGAAGACGCCTCGTTCCGAGGCGAGCGCCTCGGAGGCGCGGTCGGCCTCGCTCTGGATAAACGACATCATGCGCCCGGCGAGCTTCACGGCCTCGTCCGAGTCGTACGGGATGCGCAGCTCGTGCAGCAGGTCGGCCCAGCCCATCACACCGAGGCCGATCTTGCGCGTCGCCTTCGTCGCCCGCTCGATCTCCTCGATTGGATACACGTTCTGGTCGATCACGTCGTCCAGGAAGCGCACGCAGTGCGGGATGACCTCGCGCAAGCCCTCCCAGTCGATCTCGAGCTCGGACGCCTCGCGGCGGCCGTTCTTGCGCGCGCTGTTCCGGCGCGCGCCGTCTTTGCGAGCGCTCGCCGGCTTGACGAACTTCGCCAGGTTGAGCGAACCGAGGTTGCAGGACTCGTACGGAAGCAACGGTTGTTCACCGCAGTTGTGGACGTACAGACCGTTGGCGTCGAGGGCGTGGATACCGGGCACGCGGACGTCGAAGACCTCCTCCTCGCCGTCGGACTCGATGGCTCGCACAGTGGCGATGAAGCGCTCGCGGTTGAGTTGCCGCTTGTACGACGCCAGGGTGGCATCGAGCCGTTCGCGCTTGGCCGTGTCTTCGAAGCCGACGACGCCGGCAAAGCGGGCCACGTTCTCGCCCGCGATGACCAGCTCGTGTTGAGCGCGGACCTGGTAGAGCTTGCGATCGCCCTTTCCGTCCGGGAGCGGGCGAAGGCCGGCCGGCCGGCGGTTGCGGTAGATCCGGCTGACGATGCCAAGCCGCAGCAAGATGCGCTGCACGGCCTGGAGACACTGAAGATCGCTCTGCGCCAGACGAACGCTGACGCCCTTAGCCTGGCTTCCCTGAACCGAGCCATCGCTGTCGAAGAGCCCGCGCAGGAAGCCGCGACAGAAGTTGGACGAGCAGCGCTCAAGCGCCGGCGTGATCACCTTCTTGCGAGGGCGCATCCCGAGAGCAAACGCAAGCGCCTTGAGACTGCCGAGCGCCATCCTGCGCCGGCCGTCTGAGAGCACCTGCCACCCCCGGAAGTCGCTGCGGCGCGGCATGTTCCTTGCAGCCGTCAACGCGGCCTGTGCGATGCCCTCCGCGCCCACAGCTTGTGGCCAGACAGCGAGTACGGCCTTCTCCTCATTCAACGTCCCGTCGCCGACGAGGAGACCGATGAGATAGCCTTCGTCCTCACTGTGCGGACCCGGCCATCCGGTGAGCGACCGGTGGTCGTGCAGCACGACGCGGTCGCCCGGCGTTAGGTCCCCGGCGACGGCCCACTCCGCGTCCATCGCGTAGCGCGTGAGCCGCGTCACGCGGCGCACCCGGTGCTCCTGCGTGAGGCGAAGCGACCAGCCCTCTTCGGTATCGATCCGAACGACAGGCCTGATGCCCGTGCTGAAGAAACCTTCGTGGCCGCTCGAATGCGGCTTGCCGCTGACGATCATCCGAGCAGCCTGACCGACCAGCTCGCGTGCTTGTCTAGGTCCTTCATCGGTGAGCACCCACGTATCGCCGGTGATACAGGGATTCGTCGCGTCGATCTGGCCGAGCTGGGGCGTCGGGTTGTCGCCGTTGATCCGGTCGAGGAACACGAGGCCGGGGTCGCCGTTCTTCCAGGCGTTCTCGACGATCTTGCGAAAGACCTTGCGCGCGTTGCGGCGGCCGGCGGCCTTGCCGGAGCGCGGGTTCCGCAGCGCATACTGGCCATCGCGCTGCACGGCGTCCATGAACGCCGCGTCGACAGCGACGGAGATGTTGAAGTTCTGGAGCGTCACCATGTCCGCCTT
>JBBDNH010000095.1:0-6079 GCA_040877745.1 Dehalococcoidia bacterium | reverse complement strand
AGAGGGTGGCCCGACAGAGTCGGGTCGGGTGAGGGGGCGCACCTGCACGCTGATCCTGGGCGTGGACTAGATCTTCCCCACCAACCCTTTCAACAGCGCGCGGCTGCGCGCCACGGACGCCGCCGGGTCGTCGCCGACCGGGAAGACCGCGGCTGCGAAGTCGGTCGCGCCGGCGGAGGCGAAGGCGCGCAGCTGGCGTTCGACCTCGCCCTCGTCGCCCACGACCACCACGTCGCCCGGCCCCTGCGCGCCCTCCTTGTCGAGCATGCGCCGGTAGTTCGGCAGCTGACCGTACACGACGAAGTCCTGCGACGCGCGCTGGCGCGCAGAGGCCGCGTCGTCGCAGACGGCGAACGGCAGGCAGACGCAGATGCGCGGCGCGGGCCGTCCCGCGGCCTCGGCGTGGCGCGTGATGCTGGGCGCGATGTGCGTCTCGAGCGTCTTGTGGCCGACCATCCACGTTACGGTGCCGTCGGCGAGCTCGCCGGCGATGCGCAGCATCACGGGCGCGAGCGCGGCGATGAGCACCGGGAACGGCGTGGAGCCCGGCACCTGCACGCCGCCCGTCACGCGGAAGACGTCGCCCTGGAAGCTGACGTTGCCGTCCGAGACGAGCGGGCGCAGAACGGAGAGGTACTCGCGCATGTAGCGCGCGGGTTTGTCGTACGACAGTCCCCACATGCCTTCGATCACCGGCTGGTGCGATAGCCCGATACCCAGCGTGAGCCGCCCGTTGGTCGCGGCCTGCGTGGTCATGGCTTGCTGAGCGAGGGTGAACGGATGGTGCGGGTAGATCGGGATCACCGACGTCCCCATCTCGATGCGAGACGTGCGCGCGCCGGCGAGCGCGATCATCGTGAGCGCGTCGCCGCCGAAGATCTGCGGGAACCAGACGGCGTCGTAGCCGTCCGCCTCCGCGTCGACCACCTGCTGCACTTGGTCATCGGGCTTCATCACAGGCGCCAGGAACAGTCCGATGCGCATGTCGCTCCTCCTCCTCGTATGCAGGCCGATGCGTGGTAACCATCCATTCTAGGCATCGAGCCGCTGCGCGTCGAGCCGAGTTGGTTACCGTGTGGCCTGTTGCTCGTTGGAGTGTATCTCCGGCCAGCCCGTAAACGGGGTGGCAACGTGGCGCCCGGGGCGGCGCCCGGTTACGGGGGGGCGTTCCCAGCTTTGCCACAAACGAGCAATCCGATACTATGGGAAGACCCATGCTCATCGACCTCCACACGCATACCCGGCCGCTCTCCTGGGACTCATACCTGTCACCCGACGAGCTGGTCGAACGATCGCGGGCGGCCGGCCTCGATGGCATCTGCCTCTCCGAGCACGACTTCTTCTGGAAGCCCGAGGACGTCGCCGAGCTGGCGAAGCGCCACAACTACCTCGTGCTGCCGGCGATCGAGATCAACACCGACGACGGCCACATTCTCGCCTACGGGCTGGAGACCTACGTGTACGGCATGCACCGCTCGCACGAACTCGCCCACCACGTCGAGCAGTCGAACGGCGCGATGATCGCGGCGCACCCCTACCGGCGCCAGATGCCCTGGTACATCGACAGCGAACGCGACTACGACGAAGCGCTCGAACGCGCGTCTCGGAACGGCGCCTATCGCTTCTGCGTCGCGCTGGAGGTGATCAACGGCCGCGGCACGCCAAAGGAGAACGAGTTCTCCCAGCGCCTCTGCACGAAGATGGGCATGCGCGGCTCCGCGGGTTCCGACGCCCACGCGCGCAGCGACATCGGCAAGTGCGCGACGCGCTTCGAGCGCGACATCGCGTCCATCGAGGATCTCATCCAGGAGCTCAAGGCCGGACGCTATCAGCCGGTCGACCTTTCGCTCGTCCCCGCGAAGTAGCCTAGTCTTCCAGCTGCTCGGTCTTGCTGCCGGCCGGCAGAATGGACACGTGCGTCATCCTGGAGCCGGGCACGGCTCCGTGGCGATGTTTCTCGCCTGCAGGAATGAATGCGATGTCGCCCACGGCGAGCGCTTCCTCTCGATCCTCCGTTGTCACCATTCCCCGGCCGTCCGTCACGATCAGCACCTGGTCCTGCGTATGCGTGTGGAATTTGTTCCGCACGCCATCGGGGAAATGGATGTAGGCGATGTTGAACTCAGATTCCCTGTCGGTGAGCACACGCTGGGATGTCACCGGCCCGGTAAAGAGCGCACTGTTGACCGTTGCCTCGCGCTCCGGCACCTCGGCTAGGTGGATAACCTTCACGGCTCCACGTTACCTCACCCGGGGTCACGTTGACAGGCCTTCTCCGGCGGTTGTATCCTCATGTCGCCAAAGCTACGCTTACGCAAACGTCAGGGCTGGCGGCCCGGCGTCACGACACGAGGAGGTGAGAATGACCCAACAGCAGGAGTCCGTCATCACCGACGAGATGCGCGAGGCCGTCGGCAAGGAGAGCGAGCCGATGACGCTCGAGGTCGAGAAGACCGGCTGTCGCATGTTCGCGCGCGCCGTCGGACACACCGACCGCATCTTCTACGACGAGGACTACGCGAGGAGCAGGGGCCACCGCAGCGTCGTCGCGCCGCCGGGCTTTCTCGGCACGCCGGTGTTCAGCCCGGGCAGCGGAGGCGGCCGGCAGGGCCCGCCCGGTCGCGGCTTCAGCATCCCCTACAAGCGCGTGCTGAACGGCGGCACCGAGTACGAGTACCTCGACACCGTGTGCGCCGGGGACGTGCTGCAGGCGCGATCGAAGGTCGCCGCGTTTACCGAGCGCTCCGGCAGCATCGGCCCGATGCTGATCACGGAGCGCGAGACGACCTACACGAACCAGGACGGCAAGGTGGTCGCCAAAATGCACGGCACCACCATCCAGTATTAGGAGCGGACATATGGCTGACCAACCCTACTTCGATGACCTGAACGAGGGCGACGAGATCCCGGTGCTCAAGAAGAACTGCTCGACGCAGCAGCTCGTGATGTGGGCCGCGGCGTCCGGCGACTTCTACCAGATCCACTACGACAAGGACTTCGCGCAGTCGACCGGCCTGAAGGACATCATCGTCCACGGCGCGCTGAAGAACGCGTTCCTCGGCCAGCTCCTGCACGACTGGGTGGGCGAGCAAGGTCACGTCCGCAAGTTCGGCTGCAGCTATCGCGGCATGGACGATGCCAAGCAGGACATTACCTGCGGCGGCGTCGTGACCAAGAAGTACCAGGAGGGCGACCAGCACTTCGTCGAGCTGGACATCTGGACGGAGAACCCCCAGGGGCAGAAGACGACGCCCGGCACCGCGGTCGTCACCCTACCGGCGCGAAGCTAGGATACGCGGGCCGGGCTTCAGCCCCACGGCATCAGGCTAGGCCGTCCCGCGCCAGAGAGCCAGCGACAGGCTGAAGCCTGTCCCACGGAGAGAGCATGGGCGCACTCGACGGCAAGGTGGCGATCATCACGGGCTCCGGCCGGGGCATCGGCCGGGGGATGGCGCTGCTCTTTGCCAGCGAGGGCGCGAAGGTCGTGGTCGTCGACCCCGGCGTGAACACGGACGGCACGGGCACGGACAACGGCCCGGCGGACCAGGTCGTCGCGGAGATCAAGGACGCCGGCGGCGACGCCGCGCCCTGCTACGAGTCGGTCGCTACGGTCGGCGGCGGCGAGAAGATCATCCAGACCGCGCTCGACGCGTTCGGCAGGCTCGATATCCTGGTCAACAACGCGGGCATCCTGCGCGACCGCATGATCTTCAACATGACCGAAGAGGAGTGGGACGCGGTGATCGCCGTCCACCTCAAAGGCCACTACTGCTGCACCAGGCCGGCCTCGGTCCTGATGCGGCAGCAGCGCTACGGCCGGATCATCAACTTCACCTCGGTCTCCGGCCTCGTCGGCCTACCCGGCCAGGCGAACTACGGCGCCGCGAAGTCGGGCATCGCGGGCTTCACACGCGTCGTCGCGCGCGACCTGGGGCGCTACGGCGTTACCTGCAACGCGATCTCCCCCGGCGCGGCGACGCGCATGACCGCCACCGTGCCCGACGCATCCCGCCAGCTCCGCGCTCGCGCGGGCATCGGCGGGCCGCAGCAGCCCCAGCCGGCGCCGGCCGCGCGCGACGCTTCGGCAGCCTCAGGTCGTGGCCCGGAGATGGTCGCGCCGATGGCCGCCTACCTCGCGAGCGACGACGCCTGGAATATCAACGGTTACATCTTCGCCGTCGCGGGCGGCAGCGTGTCGGTCAACCACCATCCGACGCCGATGCGCACGCTCTGGAAGCCGGACATGTGGACGGTCGACGAGCTGATCGAGATGGTGCCGCGCCACCTGATGGCGGGCGTGCCGAACCTGGCGCCACCGCCACCCGATCTCGACATCCCGGGGCGGTCGGCGCAGCCAGCAACCGCGACGCAGTGATCGGCCGGTGAATCAACTCAGAGAAGGAGCTTGTCAATGAAGAAAGCCAATTGCATCGAGCATCACGTTGAGGACTTCGAGGGAGAGGTTCGATTTTTCCGCGAGGTGCTCGAATGCCCTGAGAACATGTACGTCCCCAACCAGCTCGCCTCGTTCCAGATCGCCGACAACTTCGTCGTCCTGGTTCTACCGAGAGATGATTCGCACCCTCCATACGCGAACATGAGGGGAGAGACCATCGACATATCGGTGAATCTGGCGGAGGTGGACGCATTGTACGAGAAACTCAAGGAGAAGGGGGCCAAGGTACGGCAGCCTCCGATCACGCAACCGTTCGGCATACGCACCGTCTACTTCGAAACGCCCGGCGGCCTGACAATCGAGTATGAAGCACCCACAACAGAAGACGGGGCTCAGCTGCTTAGGCAAGTCTTCGGAGAGTAGCTACGAGAGGAGCTAGCGTGGCTGATCGGCTGAAGGACCGCGTTGCCATCGTCACCGGGGCCGGCCGCGGGATCGGTCGCGGCGTTGCTCTGCTGCTGGCGCAGGAGGGCGCGAACGTCGTCGTGAACGACTACGGCGTCGCCGTGGACGGCTCTACGCCAAACGAAGGGCCGGCCGTCGAGGTCGTCGAGGAGATCAAGTTGGCCGGTGGCAACGCGGTCGCGAACGCGGATACCGTCGCGACGGTCGAGGGCGGCGAGCGCATGGTGCAGCAGGCCCTCGACGCGTTCGGCAGGCTCGACATCTTGATCAACGTCGCGGGCATTCTGCGCGACCGCATGATCTTCAACATGACCGAGCAGGAGTGGGACGACGTGATCGCCGTCCACCTCAAGGGTCACTACTGCACCACCAGGCCCGCGTCGGTGATCTTCCGCCAGCAGCGCTACGGACGTATTGTGAACTTCTCGTCCGGCTCCGGGCTGAATGGCAACCCGGGCCAGGCGAACTACGGCGCCGCGAAGGCCGGCATCGCCGGCTTCACGCGCGTCGTCGCGCGCGACCTCGGACGCTACGGCGTGACCTGCAACGCGATCTCGCCCGGCGCGGCGACGCGGATGACGCAGTCCGTGCCGGAGACCTCGCGCGAGCTGCGGGCGCGCGCAGGCATTCAGAGCACCGGCGCGCCGCGCCAGGGCAGCCTGGCCTCGATGCGCGACCCCGAGTTCGTCGCGCCGATGACCGTCTATCTGTGCACGGACGAGGCGTGGAACATCAACGGCAAGATCTTCGCGGTCTCCGGCGGCACGATCTCGCTCCTCCAGGAAGAAGTCCCCATGCGTTCGGTGATCAAGGGTGACATGTGGACAGTCGAGGAGCTGCGCGACCTCGTTCCCGCCCGGCTGATGTCGGGGCTGGCCAACCCGGCACCACCGCCGCCGGACCTGGATATCCCTGGCCGTCCTGCGGCCGCCAACGCTTAACGCCTTCCTCTTGACGCTGCACCCTCGTAGTGCTAATACGTGAGCTAGTGGATCTTCGCGCCTTGATCTGGCGCCGAAGATTTCGCTCGCTGGTGGTACCTTGACGGTCCCTCCAGCTCTGAGGGGAAGAACACACACCCAGTGGAAATCCATCCCAGATAAGGCACGAGCGAACTGCGGGAGCGGTGTCTTCGGCGCACGCCGCCCTACCGTCGAGATCGATCGCATGACGCGCCCAGCCAGCGAAAGGAGACCCAACATGGCAGGGACCCAAGTT
>JBBDNH010000094.1:5097-6081 GCA_040877745.1 Dehalococcoidia bacterium | reverse complement strand
GACACGAACGTCGTCGCGAACACGTGCCATGGCGCAATCACCCCCGCGAAGACCAGCACCGCCATCAGCGCGTGCATCGACATCGTCACCCACTGCGTCGCGAGCAGGATGCGCTTGCGGTCCAGCCGGTCGGCCGCCACGCCCGCGACCAGCCCGAAGATCAGCATCGGCAGCATCCGCGCCGCCACGACCAGGCCGACCATCAGCGCCGAGTCCGTGAGCTGCAGGATCAGTAGCGGCCGCACGATCTGCTCCATCCAGAGCGAGGCGGCGTGGCCCACCTGCCCCAGCCAGAGCAGCCGGAAGTCGCGGTACTGCAGCGAGGAGAACGTGGTAAGGCGCCGCCGTTCGGGTACGGCGGCGGGTGCTTGCGTTCCTGCTACTGCTTCTTCGACCATGCGTGAGCGAGCCGCCGGAAGGCGGCGTTAGCTCATGCTAGGGCCACCATCACCTTCACGTCAACGTACGAGCTTCTGTCGCAATTGCGACGCAGGCTGGGGCAGCAGGCCGCGCTTCGCTGCGCGTGCATGCCCCGCCTTTAGGCGGGGGTTGGCCAAACGAGCACTGCAGAAGGGAGCAGGTAGGGCTGGGGCTACTACCCCAGCCTGAAGGCTGGGGTATGAGGGCCGCACCTCGCTTCGCATCCGTGCTCCGCCTGCTGGCCACTGACCACTGACCACTGACCGCTGAAAAGCTGATAACTGACAGGCTGACCACCGACCACTGACAGGCTGACCACTGAGTGCTTCCCGGTCCTTGGTTCTTGGTTCTTGGTTCTGGCCGCTGCTATCCTGCGCGCATGCCTAAGCGGCGCCTGGACGTGCTCCTGGTCCAGCGCGGCCTCGCCCAGAGCCGCGAGAAGGCGCAGACGGCCATCCTCGCCGGCGACGTGCTCGTCAACGGCGAGCCCGTCCTGCGCCAGGCCGCCAGCGTTCCCGAGGACGCGCGCATCGAGCTGGCCGCCGCGCCTCGCTTCGTCGGTCG
>JBBDNH010000094.1:0-5087 GCA_040877745.1 Dehalococcoidia bacterium | reverse complement strand
GGCGGCGAGAAGCTGGAGCACGCGCTTACGACGTTCGACATCGATGTGCGCGGCCTGGTCGCGCTCGACGCCGGCGCCTCGACCGGCGGCTTCACCGACTGCCTGCTCCAGCGCGGCGCGAAACGCGTCTACGCGGTCGACGTCGGCTACGGCCAGCTCGATTACCGGCTGCGCAACGACGATCGTGTGGTCGTCCTGGAGCGCGCGAACGTCCGCGAGCTGACCGAGCTGCCCTTGCCCCACGGGCTGGCGGCCGAAGCGCCGGACATCGCGACCATCGATGTATCGTTCATTGGGCTCGAGAAGGTGGTACCCTCTGTCGTGCGGCTGCTGAAGCCGGGCGCGCGCATCGTCGCGTTGGTGAAGCCGCAGTTCCAGGCCCGGCGCAACGAAGTAAAGAAGGGTGGAGTGGTGAAGGACCCGCAGGTGCACGCGAAGGTGCTGGGGCGCGTCGTCGCCTGGGGCGCCGGCGAAGGCCTGCGCTTCGGCGGGCTGACCGCGTCGCCGCTGCTGGGCCCGGCCGGCAACAAGGAGTTCTTCGTCCTCTGGAGGACGCCCGAACGATGACGATGAACAAGATCGGCTGCTGCTACCACC
Source organism: Dehalococcoidia bacterium (assembly GCA_040877745.1). Classification (GTDB taxonomy): domain Bacteria; phylum Chloroflexota; class Dehalococcoidia; order DSTF01; family RBG-16-68-14; genus JBBDNH01. The sequence goes on along the minus strand of JBBDNH010000094.1, from coordinate 4,490 downwards.
CCAAGCTCCCGGACGACCTCGGCCGGCGCATCGCGGAGCAGCTCGCCGCCGTCGCGCGGCCCCACGTCGCCGAGACGTGGGTCGCGCCCGCGTGGGACGAGGAGCAGACGCGCCAGCACATGCCCGGCACCGATCTCCTGATCTGCGTCGGCGGCGACGGCACCGTGCTGCGCGCTGCGCGCGCCGTCGTGCCGCACCACACCCTGCTGCTCGGCGTGAACATGGGCCGCCTCGGCTTCCTCACCGAGCTCGACGCCGAAGCCGCGCTCGAACGCCTGCCCGAGATCCTCGCCGGCGCCGGCCGCGTGGAAGAGCGGGCAATGCTCCACACCGAGATCATCCGGCCCGGCGCCGCCGACGGCGAGACGCCGCGCCACGACGCCCTGAACGACGTCGTCATCGGCCGCGCGACGCTCGGCCGCACGGTGCAGGTCTCCGTTCGCGTCGACGGCGAGCAGATGGCCAACCTGCGCGCGGACGGCGTCGTCGTCGCCACGGCCACCGGCAGCACCGCGTACTCGCTCTCGGCCGGCGGCCCCGTCCTGCCGCCCGAATCGCGCGACATCCTCTTTACGCCGCTCGCGCCGCACTTCGCCTCGCACAACTCGGTCGTGCTGCCACCCGCCGCCGTCATCGAAGTCCAGCTCGCGCGCGGCCCCGACGCCACGTTCAGCATCGACGGCGAGCCCGACCTCGACCTCGCCGCCGGCGATACCGTGCGCGTCGCCCTCAGCCCGCACCGCGCGCGCTTCCTGCGACTGGGCCCCGCGACGCAGATCTACGCCCGGCTCGCAAGCCGCCTCGGCTGGCTGGCGACGCAGGACGCCGGCCAGGGCGTACCGGACTCGGTGTTGGGCGAGGAGGCACCCGCGTGACCGAGCCGGAGCAGCACCAGCCGCCCGAGGTCATCGAGAGCCGCCGCATCCATAAGCGCTGGATCGGCCTGCGCATCGATACGCTCCGCCACGCAAGCGGCCGCGAGAACCAGATCGATGTCATCGAGCACAGAGGCGGTGTCACGCTCCTGGCGTTCGACGACGAAGGCCGCGTGCTGCTCGTGCGCCAGTATCGCCACGCCGCCGGCCGCGTCATGCTCGAGCTGCCCGCGGGCACGATCGACCCCGGCGAAGCGCCCGAAGTGTGCGCCGAACGCGAGCTGCAGGAGGAGACGGGCTACAAGCCGGGCCACATGGAGCGCCTGGGCGGCTTCTTCAGCGCGCCCGGCTACTGCGACGAATACCTCCATATCTTCCTCTGCCGCGAGCTGATCGAGAGCAAGCTCCAGGGCGATGAAGAGTCGATCAGCGCCGTAGCCGTCCCGCTCGACGAGCTGGTGGCCATGATCGCCTCCGGCGAGATCGAGGACGCGAAGACCGCCGCCGCGCTCCTCCTCTACCAGAGCCGCAACGGGCTGTAGGGCAGGCCTCCCCGCCGCAGGTGTGTCCGCCCCTGGCGGAAGGCCCCCGGCGTGCGTGCGTCAGCTCAGCGAATCGTGCCCATCGCCCGCGCAACCTCCCCGCTCAGGCACCCGCTGTAGGACAGACCTACCCCGCCGCAGCGGGTCCGCCTCTGGCGGAAGGCCTCCCGCGTGCGGGCGCAGCTCAGCGAATCGTGCCCATCGCCCGCGTAACCTCCCCGCTCAGGCACCCGCTGTAGGACAGAGCTACCCCGCCGCAGCGGGTCCGCCTCTGGCGGAAGGCCTGTCCGGCCCGATCGACGTGCGATGTTCTCGCTGCTGAAGCCTGGTCGGAACGGACTCGCGTGCGTCAGCTCAACCCACCTCGCGCTAGGGGCTCGCCCGACGCGCTATTGGGCATCTCAACCTGCCATCTAGGGAGAGCGCCTATGTACGCCCTTGCGCCGCTGGGGCATACTCAACGTGCCACTGGCGGCAGGGTCCGCAACCCTTCCCCGCCACCAGCACGATTTGCGGGCCCTCCTGCACCGGGTCTGACCATGGAAGGTCAGGCCCGGTGCTTCTTCCATCCGTTGATCATTTCACAAGCCCTCTGTTAGAATCGCAACGGGCGTAGGGGCAGGGAAGCCTCTGCTGCCCTTCTCCTTCCCCGTCTGCTCCAGACGCGTCTACTGAAGACGCTTCTGCTGGAGACCGGGTCACCGTCCACCCCAGGCCGGAGGAGTACGCAGCGGACGGCCGCACGGCCGCGCGGACGGCCGCACCGAGGAGGCATCGTGGCCATCTACGAACACGACGTACTGGTAGTCGGCGCAGGGCTTGCGGGCATGCGCGCCGCCCTGGCCGCCCAGGCCCAGGGCGCCAACGTCGGCATGATCTCCAAGGTCCACCCCGTGCGCAGCCACTCGAACGCCGCCCAGGGCGGCATCAACGCCGCCCTCGACGAAGGCGACTCCTGGGAGGAGCACGCCTTCGATACGATCAAGGGCAGCGACTACCTCGCCGACCAGGACAGCGTCGAGGTGCTCTGCCAGGAGGCCGGCCGCGAGCTGATCTCCCTCGAGCGCATGGGCGTCATCTTTAACCGCAACGACGAAGGTCGCCTCGGCACGCGCATGTTTGGCGGCGCGTCCAAGGCGCGCACCTACTTCGTCGGCGACATCACCGGCCAGGCCATCCTGCACGTCATGTACGAGCAGCTCATGAAGGCCGAGGGCCGCGGCCAGACGCCGCTCCGGCTCTACGAAGAGTGGTTCGTCACCTCGCTCATCAGCGACGGCGACCGCTGCCTGGGCGCGCTCGCCCTCGATATCCGCACCGGCGAGCTGAGCGCCATCCTCGCCAAAGGCACCATCATCTGCACCGGCGGCTTCGGCCGCGTCTACGAGCCCAGCACTAACGCCCTCATCTGCACCGGCGACGGCATGAGCCAGGCCTGGCGCATCGGCGCCCCGCTCATGGACATGGAGATGGTGCAGCACCACCCGACGACGCTGAAGGGCAGCGGCGTCCTCATCACCGAGGGCGCGCGCGGCGAAGGCGCCTACCTGCTCAACTCCGAGGGCGACCGCTTCATGAAGACCTACGCGCCCAACGCGATGGAGCTCGCGAGCCGCGATGTCGTCTCCCGCGCCGAGCAGACCGAGATCAACGAAGGCCGCGGCATCGACAGCTGCGTGCTCCTCGACATGCGTCACCTGCCGGAGCAGGTCATCAGAGAGCGCCTCTGGCAGATCCGCGAGATCGGCATCGACTTCCAGGGCGTCGACATCGTCAAGGAGCCGATCCCGATCCGGCCCGGCTGCCACTACGCCATGGGCGGCATCAAGACCGACGTCGATGGCGCGACGCCCGTAGCCGGGCTCTACGCCGCCGGCGAGGCCGCTTGCGTCAGCGTCCACGGCGGCAACCGCCTCGGCGCGAACTCGTTGCTAGACACCGTGATCTTCGGTCGCCGCTCCGGCATCGCCGCGACGGCCAAGGGCCGCGAAATCGGCGCGCCGTCCGTTCCCGAGAGCGTGATCGAGCACGAGCGAGCGCGTATTCAAGCCCTCCTCGACCGTCCGGCCAACGGCGACCGCGTCGCGAAGATCCGCTGGGACATGGGCGTCTCCATGGACAAGAACGTCGCCGTCTTCCGCACCGCCGAGGGGCTGGACGAAGAACAGGCGACGATCGCCGCGCTCAAGAAGCGCTACGAGACCGTCCCCGTTGAGGACAAGGGCAAGGTCTTCAACACCGACCTCCTCTTCGCGCTCGAGCTCGGCTACCTGCTCGACTGTGCGGAGTGCATCGTCCTCGGCGCCATCGAGCGCAAGGAGAGCCGCGGCTCCCAGTTCCGCCTCGACTTCCCGCAGCGCAACGACGCCGACTGGCTCAAGCACATCCTGTTGACGTACACACCGGAGGGCGTGCGCATGGACTACCAGCCCGTGACCATCACCCAGTGGCCGCCCAAGGAGCGCACGTACTGATGAAAGTTAACCTCCGCGTCCGCCGCTTCGACCCCACGCAGGCCCGCGAGTACGAGCAGCAGTACTCCGTCGACATGCCGGACAACGCCACCGTGCTCGATTCCCTCATCCAGGTGCGGGAGTACGTCGACGGTTCGCTCGCCTTGCGCTGCTCGTGCCGCAGCGCCATCTGCGGCTCCTGCGCCATGCGCGTCGACCACCGCGCCCGCCTCGCCTGCAAGACCAAGGTCACCGACCTCGTGCGTGAGGAGGGCCAGGAGATCTTCGTCGAGCCGATGGGCAACATGCCCGTCATCAAGGACCTCGTCACCGATATGGAGGTGCACTGGAGCAAGGTGCGCCAGGTGGAGCCATGGCTCCAGCGCAAGCCAACCGACCCCGAGCCCGAGCGCGAGTACCTCGTCTCCAACGCGGCGATGCTCGACCTCGCTGGTGCGATGAACTGCATCCATTGCGGCGCCTGTGTCTCCGACTGCACGGTGCTGGAGATCGACAAGAGCTTCATCGCGCCCGCCGCCCTCGCGAAGGCGTACCGCTTCGCAGGCGACCCGCGCGATACACTCACCAAAGAACGGCTGCAGGAGCTGAGCAAGGTCCAG
>JBBDNH010000093.1:0-6084 GCA_040877745.1 Dehalococcoidia bacterium | reverse complement strand
CCACCACCAGCATCTGGTTGCGCGGTGTGTTCGGATAGCCGGAGCGGAAGATGGAACGCCAGATATAGTTGTGGAACAGCTTGTCATAGAGCCAGCCCGTCACTCCGGGGCCACGAGGTTGCTCAGTGACAGCCATGCAAACCCCTACCGTAGCCGGCGAGCTAGTTTGCCCACCAGCGCCCGAGGATGACCAGGACGATGAACGACATGACCATCGCAGCGAACGCCGCCAGGAACTCGACGAAGTCCGGCGCTAGAAACCCAACGTCCTTCACGTCCCAGGGCATAAAGCCACCTCGTCCGATGCGAATCCAAGCTCCACATCGATTGTGAAGCTAGTTGCAATCGCAAGGCTAGCATCGAGTTAGCTTACTGTCAAGGTGAATCTACGGGGAATGTGAGCTAGGAGCCGCGCTTCGGGATGCGCTTCAGCCGCATCCGCAGCAGGCCGCTCAGGTCTTCCATCACCGTCTTGAGCACGTTCACGCGCGAGTCCGTGTCCTCGATCCACTTCACCGGGATGTCCTTCACGCGATAGCCGCCCTTCTCAGCCAGCAGCAGCAGCTCAGTATCGAAGAACCACTCCTCGTTCTCGATGCGCGGCACGAGCTCCTGCGCAGCCTCACGAGAGATCGCCTTGAAGCCGCACTGCGTGTCGGAGAGCTTCGAGAAGAAGAGCAGCTTGATCAGGAAGATCAGCCCCCGCGACGTGATCTCGCGCCGCAGCGAGCGCGTGATCTGCGAGCCGCGCGTCATGCGCGAGCCGGTCGCGACGTCGTAGCCGTCTTCCAACACAGCGCGCGCGAGCGGCAACAGCGCGTCGAGGTCTGTCGAGAGATCGACGTCCATGAAGCACGCCGCGTCGGCGTCGCTCTCCAGCCACGCCTTGCGCAGCGCGCGGCCCCGGCCCTTCTGCGGCACGTGTAGCGCAACGACGTCGTCGAAGCGAGCGGCGAGCTCCGCGGCGACCTCCCGCGTGCGGTCTGTGGACGCGTTGTCCGCGATGACGATGCGCCAGTCGTAGGGGAACTCGTGCTCTTCGAGGTACGCGCGCAGCTTCTCGATGCTGCCGGCGAGCACGTGCTCCTCGTTGTAGACGGGGATGACGATGTCGAGTCTCATGGTCTCGAGGTTCGACGTTCGAGGTTCGACGTTCGAAGCGGGCATAACGACGTCATATCGGAGAGATCGTAACGCATGGGTAGGTCAGGCTGAAGCCGGGAGGCGCGGTCAAGCGCGGACGACAGCTTCGTCCCACGCGCGCCGCATGATCTCGTCGACGGTCTCTTCGGCCGTCTGCCCGCTGGAGTCCAGCCACAGCCCAACGCTCGGCTCGGCGTCGAGGACGTCCTGGGTGAGCCACTCCCACTCACGCCAGAGCTCGGTCCCGCGCTGGCGCTCCCGCTCTCGTACCGTCGCGATGTCGGGTGTGAGCATCACGAACATGAACTCCATCCCGGCCAGGTCCTGTCGCATATCGTCGATTCGCAACCCCACAACGATGTCGTCCAGCACGGCCGTGAAGCCCGCCTCAAAGAACGACCGCCCCAGCAAGCACATGTTGCGCAGTCGAAGGCGCAACTGGCGTGCGGCTTCGCCCTCCACGTCCGTGTTCACCGTCGTCTGGCCGGCCGTGGGCCACTCGGCGCCCGAGGCGATCATCCGCTGCAGGGTATCGGCGCTGACGCGCGCGCCACGTTCGAAGCGACGCGCGAGGAGCGATGCGACGGTGGTCTTGCCCGCCCCCTGCGTTCCGGAGATGACGAAGATCGCCGTTCGTGAGTCGCGCACAGTCGTTTCGCACGGTCGCTGGCGGTCCATGATCGACGCGGCGCGTTGTGCGCTACTCGGGCAGCGCGTCCTGGAGCGTCTGGGCGAGCTTGAGCGGGTCGCTCGCGACGACGCTCGCGGCGTAGAGCTCCATGCCCCCGAAGTCGTTCGTGCGGGTGGTGGGATCGCCGCGGTCGACGATCCGCATGATCACCGGGAAGCCGTCCCAGCTTTCGTGCGTGGGCGCGAGCGGCGGCCGGTAGACCACGAGGTTGAACGAGTTCACGCCGAGCCGGTCGCGGAAGCACGCGAGCACTTCATAGCAGCGGTCCTTCAGGCTGTCGTCCATCTCGTCGGCGATGAGGAGCACCTCGTGCTCCTTGATCGGCGCCAGGTTGGCCAGCACGCGCACGCCGTTCCGCTCGAACGCCGCGCCGACCAGCTCGTGCGCGGCGTAGAGGGCATCGAAGTAGTTCTGGCGGTTGTTCGCTTCGAAGAGCAGCGCGGCGCGGCGCAGCGACTCGATGGCCGCGTAGTGCATATCGCGGCCGAGCAGCACCTGCGCGTGGCCGTGCAGCAGCGACGCGCCGGCGCGCCAGAGGCAGTTCCAGAGGAAGAAGTAGTACTTCGCCGATGGGTCCGTGCGGTGCGCGAGCGCGGCCCACTTCTCGCCGGTGTCCAAGTAGTCGTGGATCTGCTCGCGGGTGAAGTGGAGCGGGTGCTTCTCCTTGAAGATCACCACGCTGTGCAGGCCATCGAACTTGGCGATGTTGCTCGCCGTGACGCACCACTCGCTCTCCACGCGACCGAAGGTATCCTCCGGCGTGAGCGTGTACAGGTCATCGAACGGCTCGCCGTCGCTCTGGCTCAGCTCCTCATCCAGGTCGAGGTCCTGCCGCCAGGTCGGCCGTGAGGAGCGCAGCCAGTTGAACAGCACGCCCTCCAGCGTCACGACGTTGGTCACCTTGACGATCTTCTGCTGGCGAACGCGCTCGACGCCGCCGAACGTCTTCTCGATCCATGCCCGCATCGACTCCGGCGGCACGAGGTCGCCGTGCGAAACGCCGACGTGGAACACGCGCTCGAACGCGAGCCGGTCTTCGACCGGGAGCTCGCTCACGATCTCATCCAGGCGCATCACCGTGAGGTCAGAAGCTACCGTCATACGTCTACCTTTCGCTCTCTGAGCGTTACGCGCAAGCGCTTCGACAGGCTCAGCATGGGCTTCGACAAGGCTAGCATGTTTAGTGCCTGAAGTGGCGGTAGCCCGTCAGGGCCATCGCCACGCCCAGGCGGTCGCAGGCGTCGATCGTGTCCTGGTCACGCATCGAGCCTCCCGGCTGCACGACGGCGCGCACGCCGCCCTCCGCGGCCAGCTCGATGCTGTCCGAAAACGGGAAGTACGCGTCCGAAGCCATTGCGCAGCCGGGCGCGCGCTCGCCGGCGGCGCGCAGCGCCAGGTGGACGCTATTCACGCGGTTCGGCTGGCCGGCGCCCGCGCCGACCAGCGCGCCGTCCTTCGCCAGGACGATCGCGTTCGACTTCACGTGCTTGACGGCCTTCCAGGCGAATCGCATGTCGGCCAGCTCCTCATCGCTCGGTTGGCGCTGCGTCACGACGCGCAGCTCAACGTCATCGTCGGGCACGGAGTCGCGGGTCTGTATGAGCATTCCACCGACCACATGTCTGTATTCAAAACGCCGCGTATCGCGATCGATAACGGGCGCGCGCAGGATGCGCAGGTCGCGGCTCTTCTTCAGCAGCTCCAGCGCGCCCTCATCGTACTCCGGCGCGATGATGATGTGCAGGAGCAGCCGCTGGTCGCTCGTCGGGTGCTTGCTGGCGCGGATCGCCTGCGCCAGCTCGCGCGTCACCGGGCGATTGACGCCCACGATGCCCCCGAACGCGGAGAGCGGGTCGCCCGCGAAGGCGCGTCGCCACGCCTCGACGATGTCCTCGTGCGCGGCGAGGCCGCAGGGCGTCGCGTGCTTGATGATCGCGACGGCCGGCTGGTCGAAGTCGCACGCGGCGCTCCACGCGCCGTCCGAGTCGAGGATGTTCACGTACGACAGCTCGATGCCGTGCAGCTGCTCGGCCGCGGCGATGCCGGCCGGCGGCTTGCCCGGCAGGACGTCGGCGTAGAAGGCGGCGCGCTGGTGCGGGTTCTCGCCGTAGCGCAGGTCCTGCAGCTTTCGCAGCGCGATCGTGAGCGCCTCCGGCAGGTCGTCGTCGCCGACGCCGGCGCCGTCGCCGCGCAGGTACGTCGCGATGGCCGTGTCGTACGAGGCCACGTGCTGGAACGCCTTCGCCGCGAGCCGCCGGCGTTCGTCGAGCGGCACCTCACCCTGGCGCAGCGCGTCGAGCGCGGGTTCGTAGTCGGACGGGTCGACGAGCGGCAGCACGTGGGGGAAGTTCTTCGCGGCGGCGCGCAGCATCGTTGGCCCGCCGATGTCGATCTGCTCCAGCGCGTCCTCCAGCGCCACGCCTCCGCCAGAGGCGGATCCGCCTTTGGCGGAGGCCCGGGCGACGGTTTCGACGAACGGGTAGAGGTTGACCGCGACGAGGTCGATCGTGCCCAGGCCGTGCTGCTCCAGCTCGCGCATGTGCTCCGGCACGTCGCGCCGGGCGAGCAGGCCGCCGTGGACGGCGGGGTGGAGCGTCTTCACCCGGCCGTCGAGGATCTCCGGGAAGCCGGTCAGCTCTGAGATGCTGCGCGCCGCCAGCCCGGCCTCGGCGAGGTGGCGCTGGCTGCCGGAGGTGGAGTAGACCTCCCACCCCAGGTCGATGAGGCCGCGCGCCAGCTCCACGGCGCCGGTCTTGTCGTAGGGGGCAATGATGGCGCGCATGTTCAACCAGTACCCTTGTCCAACCTCTGCTCGATCGCCGGACGAAGAGTTGCCAGGACATCGTCCACGGTCTGGAGGGCATCGAGTGCTTCTTCTCTCGTGTATTCGTGCTCCTCAGCGAGATCAGGATATCGCGTGGAGATATAGTAACTATCGATGTTCCTCGCGTCCTCCTCGAAACGCACGACGGTCGGTTCGACCTCGGAACAGAGCTGCACTAGCCGGACCAATTCGTGAATCTTTGGGAACGGGATGCCGTGGGCAAGCAAGACCGCCTTGAGCAGCTTTTCGAATGCCTGCTGGCAAGCGAAGCAGGCCTGAGCATAGTAGCCGCCGTCGAGATCGTATTTGGCCCAGGCGCGGTCGCGCAGGGCGCTGTTAAGCCACGTCTGGGCGTCAGCGGACAGCGGCTCTGTCATAGATCACTTTGCCTTTGGCCAGTATCTCTTGGGTAAGGAAGAAGCGCTTTTGTTTGAGGCCGTGTTCCAGCTCTCCGGGGGTCAGTACGAAGATGTCCGTCGACCGCCAGATGTGGATAGAGTGGTTCACGTCCTTTAGCCGCCGGAAATACGCCTTGCGGGTGCGCTTGATAATGAGCAGGTCGAGGTCGCTGTCCTCCCGGGCGCTGCCGCTCGCGGCGGAACCGAACAGGATGATCTTGTCCGGCTTGTAGGCGCGCACGATGCGGTCGCGGACGTAGGCGATGTCCTCCGCCAGGGTGCCCATGGGCCGGACGGCGGTGCGGGCGGTCATCGCGCCAGCTCCACGGCGCCGGTTTTGTCGTACGGGGCGATGATGGCGCGCATTAGGGGCGTTGGCCGACCCTCTCTGCCCTGCGGTCGGCGCGCTGCATGCTGTCAGCCACGTCGACGGCAATCTCAACGTCGATCATGTTCCACATGGCATCTGAGAGGGCGCGCCACCACGCGTTGTCCTTGCCAACCACGCGCCTGGGGCCTACCGCGTGTTCGATGTCCTCAACGATCACCTGCAGAACTCTGTCATCGTCAAAGTAACCGGGCATGTACTCCTCCTACTCCGGGCACGCCGTTCGTCACGACCCTGGTCAACTGCTCCACGACGCGAGCGACACGCTAACGACCGAGCTCATGCGCGGGGACAAGCCCATTGCTCCGCAGGACATACAAGGTCTCACAGATCCTCTCTTCAGTCAGGCTCGGATCGAAGACCATCCCTCTCACTTCACTTACAAGGCGAGGCAGACTTCGCCTCAGGGCGTCCTTCGGTGAGCGTCCCTCGACCTCGCCCAGCAAGTAATACGCTGGCGGGTCAGCCCAACCGTTGTAGAAGAGCGCTTCGTATCCCTTGGTCATATCCGCTCCCTCTAGACGACTTCGCTGATCTCCTCACTCCATTGTTGTCGTTCAAATGGCCGAAACAGGGCAAAGAAGTCCTTGCCCTCAATGTACATCTGATAAGCCTTGGAAATGCTCCAGACCTGCAACCA
>JBBDNH010000092.1:0-6136 GCA_040877745.1 Dehalococcoidia bacterium | reverse complement strand
CGTCCGCCGAGATCTCGGCGTCGATGTCGCGGACGTGCCGGGCGCCGGCGCCGCGGGCGGCCTGGGGGCCGGCCTGATCGCGTTCTGTCGCGCCGAAGTGCGGCCGGGCTTCGACGTGGTCGCCGAGGCAGTTGGGCTACACGAGCGCGTGCGCCGATCGGACGTCGTGGTCACAGGCGAGGGCCGCCTCGACCGCCAGAGCGCGTTCGGCAAAACCACGGTGCGTGTCGCGCAGATGGCCCGCGGCGCTGGCAAGCCGGTCGTCGCCGTCGCGGGCAGCGTCGATGGCGGCGAAGCGCGCCGTCCGTTCGACGCGGTCTTCGCCCTCACGCCGGACCTCGCTCCGCTGGACGAAGCGATGTCCCGCGCCGGCGAGCTGTTAGCGCGCGCGGGCGAGGACGTGGGCGGCTGGATAGAGGGACGGACGCCCGGCGGAGCCTAGCCCGGCTTCTCCTCGGTGTCCTCCACTTCCTTCCACTCCCCGTCGACCGCGGCTTCCTCCTCCGGAGGCGGCGCGCCGATCGCGGGCGAGGGGATCGCCGGCTCCGGCGGCCGGGCCGCCCGCCAGACGTAGAGCAGCAGCACGAGGAACGTCGCCGCCACGATGAGGGGCAGCGCGCCGTCCGTGAAGTCGCGGTCGCCGGTGATGATGTCGAACGCGGTGACGGCCACCACGCCGCCCTGCGCGACGTACGGCACCCACATCAGCAGCCGAAAGCGCACCGGCTCCCAGGCGAGTAGCGCGTAGAGCGGCGCCAGGACCAGCAGGTGCACGCCGAGCAGCCGCTGCGCTGCCTCGCCCTGGCCGCCCTCCAGACCGCCCCCGATCGTCGCAGCGGAGCCGCTCTGGAAAAAGACCAGCGCCAGGCCGGAGAACGCCGTCCAGAAGGCCAGGAGCGCCAGCAGCAGGCGCAGCAGGCCCTGCGCGCTCAGCACCGCCCCCGAACGCCCGTGGGGCGCTTCGGCGGCGGATGCCGGGGTCGCTCGTTCTTCGCTCACCATGTGTCTGCTCCGAACCTAGGCCATTCTACCACGGCGCCTTCGCGCGCCCTACGAACGCTGGACATAGCACGGTTACGTCGTGTAGGGTATCGAGTGTTCGCGTCAGGCTTCACAATCGACCCGGCGCGGCGCGAACGCAACCACTCGGCACAAGGAGGAACCATCCCGTGCATATCGTCGTGTGCGTGAAGCAGGTGCCGGACTGGGACATCCCGCCGTCCAGCTTCAAAGTGGACGAGGCCACGAACAAGGTCGTTCCGCCGCCCGGCGTCGCGCCCGTACCCAGCCAGTTCGACACTATCGGCGTCGAAGCGGCCATGCGCATCAAGGACCAGCACCCCGACACCAAGGTCACCATCATGAGCATGGGCCCCGACTCCGCCCGCGACGCCATCAAGCACAGCCTCGCGATGGGCGCCGACGAGGGCGTGCTCCTCACCGACGCCCTGTTCGACGACCTCGACTGGTACCAGATCGCGCTCGTGCTCTCGACCGCGGTCAAGAAGCTGGACGACGTCAGCCTCGTCATCTGCGGCCGCCAGGCGGTCGACTGGGACATGGGCGTCAGCGGCTCCGGCATCGCCGAGCTGCTCGACTGGCCCGCGCTCACCATCGGCAAGGACGTCCAGATCCGCGACGGCACGGTCGCCGTAGAGCGCGTGCTCATGGACGGCTTCGAGACGGTCGAGGCCGCGCTGCCCGCCGTCGCCACAGTGAGCAACGAGCTGGGCGAGCCACGCTACCCCAAGCTCCAGCAGATCATGCAGGCCGCCAAGAAGCAGGTCACCGTCCTGTCCGCCGCCGACCTGGGGCTGGACGCATCCCAGCTGGGGCCGGACGCGCGCAAGCTTTCGCTCGAACAGCTCTATGTCCCCGTCTCTGACGTCGAGTGCGAGTTCATGGAGGGTGACACGCCAGAAGAGAAGGCGCAGAACCTGGCGAAGCGCCTCGCGGAAGCCAAGCTCATCTAGAGCAGAAGGAGAACAGCACATGTACGGCACCGTCGCGCACATGAAGGTGAAGGCAGGCAAAGGCGAGGAGCTGATCGCGCTGATGCGCGGCGACATCGCCGAGCGCACTCCGAAGGGCATGCGCGGCGTCCAGGTCTACCGCCTCGACAGCAACCCGGACGAGTTCATGCTGGTCGTCCAGTTCGACGACAAGGCGAGCTACGTCGCCAACGCGGAGGACCCGGCCCAGGACGCGGAGTTCCGCAAGCTGCGCGATCTGCTCGAGGCGGACCCACACTGGCACGACGGCGAGGTCATCCACGTCCAGAGCGCATAGGAGCTAAGGAGCGGACAGCATGGCACACGCGATCCTGGTTGTCGGTGAAGTCGAGGACGGCGCGCTCGCCGGCATCACGAAGGAGATCCTCGGCGCGGCGACGCGGCTGGGCGCCGGCTCCGTCGGCTGCGCGCTCATGGGCGCCGGCGTCGACGACGCCGCGCAGCAGGCGATCGCCTTCGGCGCGGACGAGGCCCTCGTCGTCGACGACGCCGCGCTGGCCGAGTACAACACCGACACCTACCTCCAGGCGATGCTCAAGCTCGTCGAGCAGGCCTCGCCCGACATCGTCCTCTTTGGCCAGACCAACCTCGGCCGCGACCTCGCGCCGAGGCTCGCATTCCGGCTCGGCACCGGCGTGATCATGGACACCGTCGAGCTCGTCATGAACGGCGGCCGGCTCCAGGGCACGCGGCCGTGCTACGGCGGCAACGCCCGCGCGGTCCACATCGTGCGCGGCGACCCGCAGATCGCCACCGTCCGCGCGAAGTCGCAGGACCCCGCGCCCGAGGACGCCTCGCGCCAGGGCCAGGTGACCAAGGTCGATGCCGCAATCGACGCTTCCGCCGTCCGCGTGAAGGTGACCGAGCGCAAGGGCATGCCCGTGGGCGGCGTTCGCCTCGAAGACGCCGACGTCGTCGTCTCCGGCGGCCGCGGCCTCGGTGGCCCGGAGCACTTCGACGTCATCGAGGAGCTCGCTGCCGCGCTCGGCGGCGCCGTCGGCGCAAGCCGCGCCGTCTGTGACCTCGACTGGCGTCCCGTCTCCGACCAGGTCGGCCTCACGGGCAAGGTCGTCAGCCCCACGCTCTACATCGCGGTCGCCATCTCCGGCGCCAGCCAGCACATGGCAGGCTGCTCCGGCTCCAAGAACATCGTCGCGATCAACAAAGACGCGGACGCGAACATCTTCAAGGCCGCCCGCTTCGGTATCGTCGAGGACTACGCGAAGGTCATGAAGCCGCTCATCGAGGCGGTGAAGCAGCAGAAGGGCGGCTAGGCCCCCTTCGCACCCACCATGCCCAAGCTGCGCGACCTCATCCAGCGCTCCACCCGCGCCGACCCGGCGCCGCTCGGCTTCGCCTCGCAGAGGAGCAAGTCCGCGCCGAGCATCGTCCTCGTCGCCAGCATCGGCAAGGACTGGAAGAAGGGTGTGGCGAACGCGGCCGCAGCCGGCGCGGACGCCTGCCTGCTCACCAACGGCCCCGCCAAGAACGACATCGCCGATGCCGTCGCCGCGGCCGATGGCCGCCCCTGCGGCCTGCTCGATGGCCCTGCCGAAGCCGGCCTCGACTTCATCGTCCTCGGCACCGATGCGCCGGCAAGCCTCCTCCAGGACGACGAGCTTGGCCGCGTGCTCCTGGTCCCCGCCGACCTGACGGACATCCAGCTCCGCACCATGGAGTCGCTCGCCGTCGACGCGCTCTACCTCGACCAGACGACGCCCGACACCATCCTCGGCCAGATGGAGCTTCGCCGTGTGAGCGGCCTCGCGCGCAGGCCGCTCCTGGTGCCCGCCCCGGCCGAAGCATCGCAGGACGCCCTGCTCTCGCTGCGTGATGCCGGCGGCGCCCTCCTCGCGGTCGACGCGACCGGCGGCACGGGCGAGCTGAGCCGCCTGCGCGCGCTGGTCGACGCCCTGCCGCGCCGCAAGCGAGGTCGCCACGAGGGCGGCCCGGAAGTCACCGTTCCCAGCGCGGCTGCGCACGACCACGACCACGATGACGACGACGAGGAGTAGGGCCTAGCGACCGTCCGCCGCTGCCCGCAACACGATGATCTCGCCCCTACGCATCCTTGCAGCCCTCCTGAGCGTCATCGTCGTCGGCACGCCCATCGCCGCGTTCGCGTTCTTCCTCATGGCGATCATCGGCGACCCGGGGACGTGCGCCTCCGGCGAGCGCACCATCACCGTCTCGCCGGAAGCGGCCGCGTCGTTTCAGGCGAAGTGGGACGAGCTCGACGCCTCGCTCGACGCAGGCCAGGCCGCGTCGACGACCGTGACCGAGGACGAGGCCACATCGCGCGCCCGTGCGTGGCTGGAGGAGCGCGACGCTCCCATCTCCGAGGCGCTGCTCTGCTTCAGCGCGGATGGCGGGAGCGCCTCCGCGAAGGTCGACGTCCCGTTCTTCCCCGGCGACGTAGACGTGCTCGTGCGCGGCACGCTCCTCCTCACCGGCGAGCAGCCCCAGGCGCAGATCGACGATATCGAGATGGGGGGCATGCCCGGCTTCATGACGGAGATCGCCGAGCGCTTCATCAACCGCGTCATCGACAACCAGACCGACGACCTGGCGCTGGAGCACGACTACGGCCTCGCGTTCGACGAAGGCGAAGCGACGGTCGGCGGCCAGCCCTAGGCGACCGCAGCCGGCCTACTCCCCGATCTTCGCTCCCCGCAGCTCGGACATCTTCGTCCCGCTGCCGCCCCGGCGCACCAGGATCAGTTCCGCCACGATGCTCACGGCGATCTCCTCCGGCGTCTCCGCGCCGATATCGAGGCCGATCGGCGTGTGGACGCGCTCCAGGGCATCGCGCGGCGCGCCCGCGCGCGCCAGGTGCGTGAGCACGGTGCTCACGCGCCGCCGGCTGCCGATCATGCCGACGTACGCCGCGCCCGACGCCACGACCTCCTGCAGCCCAAGCTCGTCCTGCTTGTGCCCGCGCGACACCAGCACGATGTACGTCGCGCCGTCGATCGCAAAGCGCCGCAGCTCCGCGACGAGGTCGCCGCAGATCACGCGGTCGGCGTCTGGGAAGCGCTCCTCGTTCGCGAACGCCTCGCGGTCGTCCAGCACCGTGACCGAGAACCCGGCGTGCGAACCTACGGTCGAGAGCGACTGGCCGATGTGCCCGCCGCCGACGATCAGCAGCGTCGCCGGCCGCTCCGTCACCTCGATCATCACCAGCAGCTCGCCCTCCGCGGGCTGCCCGCGTTCGCTGCGGACGCCGTCCGGGCTGAAAGAGGACGACTGCACCTGCTCGCGCGGCAGCTTAGTCATCGCATCGACGCAAGCCGTCGCGACGGCATCCTCCAGCGCGCCGCCGCCGAACGAGCCCAGTCGCGAGCCGTCCGCGCGCACCAGCAGCTTCGCTCCGGCGGCCGGCGAGGCGCCCTCCGGCGCGCCGATCACCGTCGCAACGGCGACCGCCGGACCGCCGCGCGCGGCGCGCACCACCTCCATCGCGATCTCCGCGACGCTCATACGTTGAACAAAATGTGGAGCACGTCGCCGTCCTGGATCACGTACTGCTTGCCTTCGGTGCGCAGCAGGCCCCGCTTCTTCGCCTCGGCGTAGGAGCCGCTGTCGAGCAACTCCTGCCAGCCGATCACCTCGGCGCGAATGAACCCGCGCGCGATATCGGTGTGGATCTTGCCACCCGCCTCCAACGCGGTCAGCCCGGCCGCGAGCGGCCACGCGCGCCCCTCCGGGTCGCCGACCGTGAAGAACGTGATCAGCCCGAGCACGCGTTGCGACGCCTGGGCGAGCCGGTCCGCGCCGCTCTCCTCCACGCCGAGGTCGCGCCGGAACTCGGCCGCCTCCTCGTCCGAAAGCTCGCTCAGCTCCTGCTCCAGCTTCGCGCACAGCGCGACGACCTCGACGCCCGCGCCGCCCCAGCGGCTCGCGTACTCCGCTTCGATCTCGCCCGCGCGCGCGACGTCTCGCTCGCCGGCGTTGATCGCGATCAGCAGCGGCCGGTTGGTCAGCAGCTGGTAGCCGCTGATGATGCGCTGCTCCTCCGCCGATTGCTCCTGCGCGCGCAGCGGCTCGTCGCGCTCCAGGCCCTCGCGCAGGCGCCGGACCAGCGCCAGCTCGCGCTCGGCGGCGTCGCGGTCGTCCGCCTTACC
>JBBDNH010000091.1:0-6150 GCA_040877745.1 Dehalococcoidia bacterium | reverse complement strand
GGCGAGCCGCACGTCGCAGGCGAGCGCGAGCTCGAGCCCGGCGCTGGTCGCATCGCCGCTCATCGCGCAGATGGCCGGCTGGCCCATCGCCTCTAGGCAGGCGAACGGCGGCGCGCGACGCTCGGCGACCGCGTTCGCAAGCTCATCTTCGGCCCAGCCCCGCGAGAACACCTCGCCCTCCGCCGTGACGAGCGCGATACGCACCTCCGCGTCGTCGTTCACGGCGGCGCAGGCGTCATCGAGCTCCTGCAGCAAGAGCCGGTCGATGGGGTTGCCCTGCTCCGGGCGAGCCAGCCGGATGACCGCCAGCGGTCCGGTTCGCTCCACGTTCAGCGTTCGATAGGCCATCGGCGACCTGAAGCGTAACAGCGCCGCCGCGAGAGTGTCAACGAGCGCCGTGCGGCTCCGTCCCGCGAGTCGAAACCCGAGCTGTGCCGTACTGAAGCTGCGCGATTCATCCGGCGAAATGATCCTCATGCCCGCGTTGACGCGCCGGCGTCGCTCGCCTATCGTGTGCAGCGATGGCCGAAGAGCGCATCAGCGTTGGCAGCGTAGAGATCGTCGGGGTGACGGACGGCGTCATGGCGGCGTCGCCGGCGTTCATGTTCTCCGGCATCCCGCCCGAGCTGTACGGCCCCGCCCTGGGCGACGATCTCGCCGAGAACGGCACGTTCGCGGTCAAGTTCGGCAGCTTTCTGGTGCGTACGTCCGGCAAGACGGTGCTCGTCGATACGGGCATGGGCGCGAAGAACCCAAACAGCACCGGCGGCAAGCTGATCGAGAACCTGGCGGCCGCCGGCGTGCGCCCGGACGATGTCGACGTCGTCGTGAACACGCACCTGCACGTCGACCACGTCGGCTGGAACTGTTCCGAGCGCGACGGCGCGTACGTCCCCACGTTCCCGAACGCCCAGTACTGGGTCGCGCGGACCGAGTGGGAGTACTTCACCGAACCGGCGACGGCCGCCGAAGAAGGCGACCACATCGCGAAGGACGTGCTGCCGCTGAAGGACAGCCCCCAGCTCCATCTGGCCGAAGGCGAAGCCGCGATCACGCCCGAGCTGAGCCTGCTGCCGACGCCCGGCCACACGCCGGGCCACTGCTCGCTGGCGATCGCGTCCGCGGGCGAGCGAGCGATTGTCCTGGGCGACGTCGCCCACCATCCGCTGCACCTGGAACGCCTCTGGGTCGCCTCCGTCGACGAGCTGCCGCGCCTATCGCGGCGGACGAAGCGCGCGCTCACGCAACGGCTGATCGAGGAGCAGCTGCTCGTCCTGGCCGGCCACTTCACGCCGGGGAGCTTCGGAAGGCTGGTGCTCGCGGACGGCCGCCGGAGCTGGCGGCCGCTCTAGTCCTCGTCCGGAGACTGCACGAGGAGCGTCGGATCGTTCGGACGCGAGACGTCGATGCGCAGCTCCCACAGCGTCGGCGCCTCTAGCTCGAGCGAATCGAGCATACGCACGTCGGATGTGAAGGTGCCGGTGACGAGCAACCGCACGGGCCAGCCGCCCAGCTTGGCGAGCCAGAGCTCCCAGCGCACGTTCTCGATGTTCTCAAAGGCCTGGTCCGCGGCGAGGAACGACTCGAAGAAGCGTCTGCCCTCGGTCCCCACGCGGTAGTGGTTCGCGGTCACGTCGTTCACGCGCTCCTCGGTCGACGGCAGGTCACGGACGTTCGCGCGCACGGCCTCGAACTCCGGGCCGCCGAGGAAGTCTGGACGCACCGCCGAGAACGCAACATCGAGCACGTCCGCGACCTGCTCGTCGTCGCGGTCCGTCTTTCGCCACGGTTCACCGTCCTGCCGGAACCACGCCGTCTCGTCGATGATCACGACGCTTCGCACGATCGCACCCTCGCCGAGGTCCGTCGTGTAGGTCAGCGAATGGCGGTCCGGCCACTGGAAGTCGCCGGACGTAGAGACGAACAGCTCGCCGGCTTCGCTACCGCCGCCGGCCTCGCGCAGCGTCAGCGACGCGGTGTAGTGGAAGCGGTCGAGCGGCAGCGCGGCCGCCGGGGCGGCTGTCGGCGTCGCCAGGGCTGGTTGGTCTGTCGACGAGCCATCGCCGCAGGCGGCAAGGAGGGTGGCGAGCAACACGCTACTAGCGAAGACGGCCACAGGGCGCGCGCGATGAGCCAAGTGATGTCGATTCATGCAGCCTCAATGACGGGGGGAGTTCCTCAGTATGATAGCGAGGAGGCCCGCTACAAGCGAGCCTCCAGGCATGCTCTTGCGCCCCAGGTTTGCCTAGATTGGCGGTTCGATGCTGATGCCGGAGTCGTTGATCTGCGTCACGTCGATCAACATCGTCAGGTTCAGGACCGCATCCGGCGAGACCGAGAAGCCGGGCTCATCGCCCAGCAGCTCCGGCGACGCGACGGCCTCCAGCTCAGCGCGGATCAGGGCGTCGCTCTCCTCCTCCAGCCAGACCGTCATTTCGAACTCCTGCAGCCCTCCGGTGTCGCTCAGAAAGTCCTCACCCAGGATGTCCACCAATGCCTCGACGGCCTCCTTGGGGATGAAATACCTGCGCGTCTGAACGCCGTTCCGTTCCTCAGGCTCGCTGTCCAGCGAAGCGAAGTCGTTTGCGAGGTCGCTGTCCTGCAGGAATCCCGGGTCCGCCGACGTCAGGTCTATCGAGTCGAGCACCTCGGGGTCCAGGGCCGTCGTCGCGGTCCAGTCGCCCCCGGACTCGCGGAACCAGGCGTCATCGCCGATGATCACGACGTCCTGCGTGGCAGAGATGCCCGCGAAGGAGAACGAGTTGGTAAACGAGTGCGAGTCCGGGCCGGCGTAGTCGCCCTCCACGTTCACAGTAATCAGCTCGGACGACTCCTCACCCGGCTCGGTCACGGTGAAGCCAACCTCCACCTCGTAGTGGTAGCTGTCGAACGGCTGCTCAGCGGCCAGGCCGGGCGTGTCCGTCGGCTCGTCGTCGGGCTCGCCGTCGACCACCTCGGTCGCGGCCGGCGTCTCGGTCGGCTCGCCGTCGTCGCCTCCGTCGTCGCCGCCGCACGCGGCGAGCAGAACCACCATGAGCAGCGCTCCGGCCAGCAGGGCGATCATTCGCAGAAATCGTGGCATTGGGGGTGCCTCCCTTCAGTCAGGCCATTATCGTACGGGCGCCTCTGGAGGGTCAAACCGCCCCATCGATTGACCGGCGGGCGCGCTCGCCGCTATGGTGGACGCAACCTCGTTTTGGAGGATGATCCCCACGTCTCATACGCACCGGCTCGGCAACCTCGACCTGCGCATCCTGAGCGACGGCGCCTACTATCAGGACGCCGGCGCCGTCTTCGGCATCGTGCCGCGCATCATGTGGGAGCGCATCGTCCATCCTGAGCTGAATGACCAGTATCAGATGCGCCTGGGGCTGAACAGCGTCCTCGTGCGCTCCGGCGACAAGCTCGTCCTCATCGAGACCGGCGTCGGCGACAAAGAGGGACACCGGCGACAGGCCTCGCCCGCCGCCGAGGGTAACCTCCTCTCAGCGCTCGCGGCCATCGACGTCCGGCCCGAGGACATCGACATCGTGATCAACACGCACCTTCACGCCGACCACTGCGGCTGGAACACGCGAACGAACGGCGATCGCGCCGTCCCCACGTTCCCGAACGCGCGCTACCTGATCCAGCGCGGCGAGTGGGAGGCCGCGACGAGCCCGAACGAGCGCACCCGCGCGACCTATCTCCCCGAGAACCTCCTGCCGCTGGAGGAGGCCGGCCTGCTGGAGCTGGTCGACGGCGAGCTCAGCGTGACGCCGGAGCTCACGATCATCCCGACCGAGGGCCACACCGAGGACCACGCTTCGGTCGTGCTCGCCTCGGGCGGCGAGACGGCCATCTACATCGGCGACATGGTGCAGCACCACGTCCAGCTCGAACGTACGGCCTGGGTCTCCTCGTTCGACATCCTGCCGCTGGCATCGATGGCAACGAAGAAGCGCATCGTGGAGCGCGCCATCGCCGAGCGAGCGCTCATCGTGAGCGTCCACAGCCCGTTCCCGGGCCTCGGCCGTATGACCAGGACCGAGGACGGCCGCAGGCACTGGGAGCCAATCGTATGACGGACCATTGGCGTCGGGACGGGCCTTCAGGCCTGTCCGGCCCGTTCGAACGACTTGGTACCTGGGGCCGGACAGAGCTTGCGCCAGGGGCGCACCCGCTTTCGGCGGGAAAGCTCTGTCCCTACATGGCGGCTCGACCATGACCGCGGCAGCCCTCCGCACGCTCCCGCTCGCGGCCGAGCACCGGAAGCTCGGCGCGCGATTCGCGCCCTTCGCCGGCTGGGAGATGCCCGTGCAGTACGCCGGCATCGTGGAGGAGCACAACGCCGTCCGGCAGCGCGCCGGCGTCTTCGACGTCTCGCACATGGGCCGGCTGTTCGTCGCCGGCAACGACGCCGGGCGCGCGCTCCGGCGTTCGCTCACGTACAAGGTCGACCAGCTTTCCGAGAGCGAAGCCCACTACGCGCTGCTCTGCGCGGACGACGGTGGCATCATCGACGATGTCTTCGTCTATCGCCTCGACGGCGTGCGGTTCCTCGTCATCAACAACGCCGCGAACGTCGAGGCCGGCGTCGCCCGCATCGCCTCGTTCGTCGAGCCGGGCGCGGACGTCGAGCTGCTCGACCGCCAGTCGACGACCACCATGCTTGCGCTCCAGGGGCCGGACGCGCAGGCGCACCTGTCGAGCATCATCGGGCCCGATCCCGAGGCCCTCGGACGCCAACGCTGCGTGGAGCTGGAGTTCCAGGGCTACAAGCTCTTCGTCGGGCGCACCGGCTACACGGGCGAGGACGGCTTCGAGCTCATCACCTCGGCGGAGGCCGGCGCGCACCTGCTCCAACAGCTCGTCGCGGACGGCGTCGCGCCGTGCGGCCTCGGCGCGCGCGACACCCTCCGCTTGGAGGCCGCGCTACCGCTCCACGGCAGCGACATCGATGCGACAACCAACCCCTGGGAGGCCGGCCTCGGCTTCGCCGTCACGCTCGACGACGCGGCCGTCGGCGGCCGCGCCGAGTTCGCCGGCCGCGCTGCGCTGGTCGCCTCGAAGGAGGCCGGCCTCTCGCGCAAGCTGGCCTGTCTTCGGGCGACGGGCCGCGGCATCATGCGCCACGGCTGCGATGTCTTGCACGCGGGGCAGGTCGTGGGTAGAGTGACCAGCGGAGGCTTTTCACCAACGCTGAACGTGAGCATCGCCATGGCCTACCTGCCAGTCGAGGTAGCCAAGGAAGGCACAGCAGTCGAGGTCGACGTGCGGGGGAAGCCGCTTCCGGCGGCCGTCGTGCGCCGCCCGTTCTATCGCCGCAGCAAGAAGGACGCGTCCTAGTTCTTGAACATCCCCGAAGAACTACGCTACTCCAGCGAGCACGAGTGGGTGCGCACCGAGGCCGACACCGCGACCGTCGGCATCACCGACTACGCCCAGGACCAGCTCGGCGACATCGTCTACGTCGACCTGCCGGCCACGGGCGCGAGCGTCACGCAGCTCGAGAAGATGGGCGAGATCGAGTCAGTCAAGGCGGTCTCCGACCTCTTCTCGCCCGTTAGCGGCGAGGTCGTCGAGGTGAACCAGGAGGCGGTCGGCTCGCCGGAGTTGGTGAACGAAGAGCCCTACGGCCGCGGCTGGCTCGTCAAGGTCCGGCTGAGCGACGCCGGCGAGATCGACAAGCTCCTCTCCGCGCAGGCCTACGACGAGCTGATCACGCGCGAGATGGAGGAGAACACGGACTAGGCTGGAGGCTGGATGTCGAGCATCGAGCATCGAGCTTCGAACTTCTAGCATGCACCCCTACGTTCCCCTCACCGACGACGACCGGCGCGAGATGCTCGCGACCGTCGGCGCCGGATCGATCGACGAGCTCTTCGTCGAGATCCCTGCCGAGCACCGCGACCCCACGTTCGAGCTGCCGGCGCCGCTCTCCGAGGCAGAGCTGGTGCGCGAGCTCTCCGCGCTAGCCACGCAGAATCGCTCGGGCGGTGAGCTGCCGAGCTTCCTCGGCGCCGGCGCGTATCGACACTTCATCCCGAGCGTCGTCGGCCAGATCATCACTCGCGGCGAGTACCTGACGGCCTACACGCCCTACCAGCCGGAGATCAGCCAGGGCACACTCCAGACCGTGTTCGAGTTCCAGTCGCTCGTCTGCGAGCT
>JBBDNH010000090.1:0-1197 GCA_040877745.1 Dehalococcoidia bacterium | reverse complement strand
ATCAGCGAGTTCGAGCCCGAGCCGCGCATCGAGGGCGAGCGGTCGGTCGCGCTGAACGCCGACCGCATCATCGTCGCGAGCCGCGACGAGCTGGAGCTGCTCGTGCGCCACTACGGCGCCAGCGCCGACCGCATCAAGGTTGTGCCGTGCGGCGTCAACCTGGGCATGTTCCAGCCGGTCGATAAGGACGAGGCGCGCAAGGAGCTAGGCCTGCGAGACGGCGACCGCATCCTGCTGTTCGTCGGGCGCATCGAGCCGCTCAAGGGCGTCGACATCCTGCTCGGCGCGGCCGCGCAGCTCCAGAGCGAGCCGGACTGTTTCGTGCTGGTCATCGGCGGCGACAGCACCGCACTGGGCGGCGAGATGGAGCACCTGCACAACCTGGCGTCGCAGCTGGGCATCGCGGAGCGGGTGAGCTTCATGGGCGCGGTTGACCACGAGCGGCTGCCGGTGTTCTACAGCGCCGCCGACGTCTGCGTCGTGCCGTCGTTCTACGAGAGCTTCGGCCTCGTGGCGCTGGAGGCGATGGCCTGCGGCACGCCGGTCGTGGCGTCGCGCGTCGGCGGCCTCACCGCAACCGTGCGCGACGGCGAGACGGGGTACCTGATCCCGTGGCGCTGCCCGGAGCCGTTCGCGGAGCGGCTGGAGCTGCTGCTGGGCAACGATGAGCTGCGGCGCGCGTTCGGCAAGTCGGCGCGCAAGGACGTCGAGCGCTTCCAGTGGAGCAACGTGGCGGAGGCGATGCTCGGCCTCTACGGCGAGCTGATCGACGGCGCGCCCGCGCGCAGCACAACCGCGTTCCGGAACTGACCATGGCGTTCTTCGACCGCGACCGCATCCTCGGCTGGCTACCCGGGCGCTCGAATGCGACGCCTAAGGAGGAGCTGGGCAAGGACGGCCCGCTCACGGCGATGGTGATCGTGGCGCACCCGGACGACGCGGAGTTCATGTGCGCGGGCACCGTGGCCAAGTGGTGCAGCCAGGGCTGGACCGTCTACTACGTTCTGGTCACGAGCGGCGACAAGGGCACGCACGACGAAGCGCTCAACCACCAGGAGCTGGCAGCCGTGCGCGAGCAGGAGCAGCGCGACGCCTGCAAGGAGTTGGGCGTGAAGGACGTGATCTTCCTCGGCTACCCGGACGGCTTCGTTGAACCGAGCATGGAGCTGCGCGGCGAGGTGGTGCGCCTGCTGCGGG
>JBBDNH010000089.1:0-6173 GCA_040877745.1 Dehalococcoidia bacterium | reverse complement strand
ATGCAGACGCCGTGCAGGAAGAGCGTATCGACGGGCTCCATCGACGGCAGCCTCCGGTACGCAATATAGCCGAGCCGGTTCACGTCCGACGTGTACGCCACCTCGACGTCCGCGCGCTGGGCGATGCCGGCGAACTCCGGATACCACGGTTGGACGATGTTCGCGTGCGCCGCCGCGATCTGCGGCGACGCCTCCACCGCGGCGATCAGCTCGCGCAGCCAGCTCCGGTGGACCACCGTGTCCTGGTTCAGGAAGACAGCGAACTCGCCGCGCGTCTCCTTGTATGCGAGGTTGTTGCCTTCGGCGTAGCCGTGATTTCGGGCGAACTCAAGAACGCGCAGGTCAGGGAAGCGCTCGCGGACGAAGTCGGCCGAGCCGTCGCGAGAGCCGTTGTCCGCGTAGAGCACCTCGTACTGCTCGCGCGGCAGGTCCTGGTCGAGGACGGACGCGAGGCACGGTTCGATGTACTCGCGCCCGTTCCAGCCGAGGACGATCACGCTCGCGAGCGGCCGTCTGCCCGCGTCCGTCGCATCCCTGCGCTCAGCGTCCGCTTCGGTCATGGTGGGTGCTATGCTCGCCCCCGCTGCGCGATGCCGTCGTTCTGAACGTCGCTCATGGTGCTCCGGCGCGTTCCTGCTTCGCTGCAGCCGCCCCATCTCTGAGCATGCGCAAGAGCGCTCCCCTCGGCAGCACGCGCTGGCGCAGGACGTCGGCGCGCCGCCCGGCGACGCTTGGGATGAGCAGCAGCGCCCACAGGAACGCGACCGGTACCAGCGGCAGCAGCGCCAGCCCGTACGCGACGCTCCGCAGCCGCCCGAGCGCAAGCTCGCCGGGCTTCAGCGGCGCGCCGGCGACGAGCCACGGCAGGAAGCCCAGCAGCTCCAGTGCACCGAGGTTCTTGTAGAACGCCAGACCTCGGTTACGCAGGATCAGCAACGTCTTGCGTAGCGTCCACCATGAGATCGAGGTGCTCGGCGTCAGGTCGTGGTAGACCACCGCGTTCGGTACCTGCAGGTTCGGCGCGCCCAGGTTGCGCAGCCGCAGCGCCAGGTCCGTGTCCTCGCAGTAGGCGAAGAAGTCGGGATCGAACAGATAGCCGAAGCGATCCACGGCCTCGCGTCGCACGAGCGTCGCTGCGCCGGCGAGGAACACGGTTTCGATCGGCTCGTGCGAGTACGGCCGCTGCTCGTACGTCACGAACCCGTAGCAGTTCAGCTCCGCCACGTGGACGATAGACGGCTCGCCTTCGCGGTCACGCGCGTCGTAGCCGGGGCACCACGGCGTCAGGACGTTCGAGTGCGCCGCCAGCGCGTCCGGCCGCGCCTCCAGCGCGCCGGTCAGCGCCGAGAGCCAGCGCCGGTGGCAGACGGTGTCCTGGTTCAGGACGGCGATGTAGCGGCCGCTGGTCTCCTTCACCCCGCGGTTGTTCCCCTCCGCGAAGCCGAAGTTGCGTTCCAGCTCCACCACGCGCACGTCCGGGAAGCGCTCGCGGACGAACGACGGCGAGCCGTCCGAGGACGCGTTGTCCACGTAGAGCAGCTCGTACTCGGAACGCGGCAGCTCCTGGTCGAGGAGCGACGACAGGCAGGCGTCGAGGTAGTCCCGGCCGTTGTAGCCGAGGACGATGACAGAGACCGTGGGCTGGGTCATCTATAGATGATCGGCCATCCCGCGGCCAGAGGGAAGCCTTAGCGCAGCCAGGTAGTCATGACGGCCTTCACGAAGCCCCACGCGTACGGCACCGTGCTCGGCTTGCGCGTGGCGCCGCCCTGACGCCGGCGCATCGTCGTCGGCACCTCTGCATAGCGCAGGCCCTTGCGCACGGCCTCGATCAGCAGCTCCGACGCTTGGAACTGCGGCTGCTGCAGGTGCAAGCTCTTCACCGACTCGGCGCGAAACGCGCGCCACGGGCTGGAGACGTCCGTGACCTTCGTCGCGGTCATGATCGACACGAGGCCCGAGAAGAAGCGAACGCCGATTGCGCGGATCGTGCTCTCCGGCTTCTCGTAGTGCCCCAGCATGCGCGAGCCGTTCACGAAGTCCGCTTCGTCCGCGATGATCGGGCGCACCATGCGCTCCAGCTCCGCCGGCACCGTCTGGCCGTCCGCGTCCGTCACGGCGATGATCTTCGCCTTCAGCTTCGACGTGACGAGCTCGTACGCCGTCTGGTAGGCCGCGCCCTGGCCGAGGTTGATCGTGTGCACGACGACCGCGCCGTACTCGCGCGCGATCTCCTCGGTGGCGTCGTGCGAGCCGTCGTTCACGACGAGGTGCGCGACGCGCAGGCCGTCGATCTCCTTCGGCACGCCCGCAAGGACATCGCCGATCGTCTCCTCTTCGTTGTAGGCCGCGATGACCAGGATGATGTCGGCGTCTCGCAGCTGCGGGTACGACTCCGGCTGGAAGCTCTGGTGCGCCATGCGCTGCACCAGCCGGCGGACGTCCCGGTTCGCCTG
Organism: Dehalococcoidia bacterium; assembly: GCA_040877745.1. Taxonomy (GTDB): domain Bacteria; phylum Chloroflexota; class Dehalococcoidia; order DSTF01; family RBG-16-68-14; genus JBBDNH01. The sequence continues at coordinate 3,717 of JBBDNH010000089.1, read as the reverse complement.
GTCGGAGAGCGCCATCGCGCGCAGGTAGAGGAAGAACAACACGACGTTCGAGATGACCAGCACGCCGACGATCCGCCGGTTGTTGCCCTCCGCGAAGTTCAGCGTGTCAAAGAGCGGCCCGTACATGTTCGGGTACGCGCCCAGACCGATGACCGCGGCGCTTAGCGCCCACGCGACGAACAGGTCGAGCCGCCGCATCCGGCCGCCTCGATAGCGATACGTCGCGACGGCGATAGCGAGAACAGCGACGACGATGCCGAGGATCCGTAGAGCAATCACGCGGTCACCTCCTGCGCGGCCGCTTCCGTCGTTGGAGCTTCGGTTGAGGTAGCGCGCCAGTTCACCCACGGCATGATGGTCTGCAGGCGGGCGCGCGATGCGTACTCCTCTGCGGTCACGAGCAACGAGTCGATCAGCGTGTCGGAGAGGAAGTGCGGCTGCAGCCCAAGGTCGAGCAGCCGTGTGTTCTTCGCGTTGTAGTAGTGCTCTTCCAGCTCGACGCGCGGGTTCTCGATGTGGTCGATCTGAACTGCGATGCCGCGCTCGCGGCCGGCGTCCCGGACGGCCTCCGCCAGCTCCAGGACGGTGAACTGCTCGGTGAACTGGTTGAAGACGCGGAACTCGCCCTCATCGGCCGGGTTCATCGTCGCCAGCTCCACGCAGGCGAGCGTGTCGCGGATGTCCAGGAAGCCGCGCGTCTGGCCGCCCTTGCCGTACACCGTGAGCGGCGAGCGAAGCGCCGCTTGTACGCAGAAGCGATTGAGCGCGGTGCCGTAGACGCCGTCGTAGTCGAAGCGCGTCGCCAGCCGCTCGTCCATGCGCGTCTCGTCGGTATCGATGCCGTAGACGATGCCCTGGTTGAGGTCGGTGACGCGCAGGCCGAAGACCTTGCAGGCGAACATGAGATTGTGGCTGTCGTGCACCTTGGAGAGGTGGTAGAAGGAGCCGGGCTGCTTCGGGAACGGCAACACGTCGCGCCGGCCGTTGTGTTCGATCTCGATGAAGCCTTCCTCGACATCGATGTTCGGCGTGCCGTACTCGCCCATCGTGCCCAGCTTCACCAGGTGGCATTCGGGCATGCGCTCCGCCAGCGCGTAGATCACATTGAGCGTGCCGATGACGTTGTTCTGCTGCGTGTAGACGGCGTGCTCGCGGTCGATCATCGAGTACGGCGCCGAGCGCTGCTCGCCGTAGTGGATGATTACCTCGGGCTGGAAGCCCCACATCTGCTTCGAGATGAAGTCCCAGTCGGCGATATCGCCGACGGCGGCGTGGATCGTGCGGCCGCTCGTCTCGTTCCAGGCCGCGAGCCGCTCCTCCAGGGAGTAGATCGGCACCAGGCTATCGGTGTCCAGCTCGACGTCCGCCTCGCGCCGGGCAAAGTTGTCGACCACCAGGACCTCGTGGCCGCGGTTGGAGAAATGCATGGCAGTGGGCCAGCCGAGATAGCCGTCCCCCCCGAGAATCATGATCCGCACAGACAACCTCCTCTACCAGCAATGGCGGGGAACCAACGCTCAGCAATCGAAGGGTGCGCCTCGACGGGGCGGGGGGGAACCGTCTGATGGCCACCAGCTTGCTACGTATTATACAGAACGTGTCAAGCTGCACACACCCTGATGTCGTTCTGCCGTCCTGACGCTCTGCATTCAGAGCGCCACTTTGTAGATGACGTACGGCCCAACTTGCTCCATCAGGCTAGCCCGTGAGAAGAAGCGTACAGCCTCATTCTCCAGCTCTACTTCCCTAACGACGATGTACGACACTCCATAACGGTTGACGACCTCGTTCAGCTCCTCTGGCGACAGCAGCGCAAGCTCGAACGCCCTAACGTCGATTCGACGCTGGCCGACGCCCACCTTGCCGCCCGGATCGATCGGATAGATGTCGGTAAGCATGCCGGGGACCGTGTACCCGAGCAGCGACGGCTCCATGAGGACGACCGAATTGACGGGCAACGCCCGATCGAGGTAGCTGAACAACTCGACCTCGTACGGCGCCAGCCGCCACGTCCCTGAGAACGAGCGGTCCACGCCCGCGCGAAACACCGACGTGCCGGTCCCCGGGATCAGCGATTGCTCGGTCGTCCAGTCATAGTACGCCCCGCCGTCCGCCCGGCCGTACGTTTCCTGCACGACCAGGGCTCCGAACAGCACCACGATCGCGACGGCGCCGGGCGCAAGCGCGCCGGCGACGCGGCGTCCGGTGCCGCCCTCTGGAAGCCTGCCAAGCGGCCCCGCCCGGACGATGCGGGTCGCCGCCAGGTAGGTCACATAGCCGAGGATCGGCGCGACCGGCACCAGCCACGCAACTCGCCACAGCGTCTGCGGCGCCATGACCTCAGCGAGCGGCGTCGCAAGCAGCGGACAGGCGAACACCAGCATGGCCCCAAGCGCCACCGCGACGACCAGCTGGTTGCCGATCTCCTTGCGCGACGCCAGCCACACGAGAGGAATCGCCGCGAGGGCGGCCAGCATCAGCGGGTGGAAGATGATGTGGTAGTTGCCCATCGTCAGGCCAAGGCCCAGCCACACCACGCGGAACTCGGCGCGGTACAGTACTGCCTCGTCCCCGGTCTCGAACACCTCTGGAACGGCGTCCACCAACAGCTGCCGCTGGATGATCGGCCAGATCGATGCCAGGACGATCGGGACCATGAACAGCAGTGTCGTCGAAAGGGGCCGCGGAGATCGTTCCAAGAGAACCTGAAGGGCTCCAAAGGAGCCAATAGCGATCGCCAGGAACACGATCGGGATGGGGTGAACGACCATGAGCGCCAGCACGATGAGCGAGAAGCCGACGAATGCCGCGGCTCTGCGATCTCGAAGGAAGCGCGTGAAAAACAGCAGTCCTATCGGCAGGAGATAGAACGCCGCTGCCACCTTGTCCTCGCTGACGCGGCCAAAGAGGTGCCGCCCGAAGCCCTCGTGAGGCGCTAAGTCCAGCAGCCCGTAGCCGAGCAGGAACACCACCGACAGCAATGCGACCGTGGTGTTCCGAAAGAGCGTGCGCGTAAGCGCGTAAATCCCGAGTGCGGTGACCACGGTCAAGATCGGGCGTAGGTACCGGAGGACGGCCTCATGCGGCGGGGTGTCGGTTACGTCCGCCAGCAGCGCCTGCATCAGCACCCAGACGTTGGTCCGCATGCGTGGGTTGACCGGGTCGCCGGTCCCCAGGAGCGGCTCCTCAGCGTTGAGGCTGTTGGTGTCGGTGAACTCCTTGACGTAGGCGAGATATGTCCACGCATCGCCGTCGGCCGCCAGCGTATCGGACGCCCAGAACGGCGTCGTTAGGACGCCGCCCATCACGATCGCGATGAACGCGATCAGCAGCAGGCTTCCCCGCGACTCCCCGGGCTCGGGAGGCGCGTCGGCTGGCTGCGGCTCGCTTCCGGGGCCGTAGAAGAGGATCGCCACACCCGAGGCGGCAGCGCCTACGAAGGCGTGCATGATCGCGAACTGCTGCAGGTCGGTATGGAGTTCCAGTGCGATGACGCCTGGGACCGCCGCGAGCGCCAGCCCCAGCGCCGGCGCTACGCCCAATCTGGTACCGAGGTCAGTATCGTGCGCCGACAGGAGGGCGCCCTGCACGATCAGGCCCGGCATCACCACGCTCACCAGGAAGGCCAGGATCATGGCCGGATACTCTGGCAGGACCGCCGCGGGCCGTAGAAGGACGAACACCAGCTGCAACGCCAGCATGGCGACCGCGACCGTC
>JBBDNH010000088.1:0-6220 GCA_040877745.1 Dehalococcoidia bacterium | reverse complement strand
TGGTGGGGAAGAGGAGACTCGAACTCCTACGCCTTGCGGCACATGATCCTAAATCATGCTCGTCTGCCAATTCCGACACTTCCCCGCATACACGAAATGAGGGCCCGAAGGTCGCGCGGCGGAGTCCTCTCCCGAGCACCCGCGCCTCCTCCTCTCGCCTTCAGCCCCCACTTTGTGATGCAACTCGCTGGTGAGCCGCGCAGGACTCGAACCTGCAACCAGCTGATTAAGAGTCAGCTGCTCTGCCAATTGAGCTAGCGGCCCAAATGCGGCGGGAGTATACCACGCTGTGGTTTAGGCGGGCAAGCATAGCTGCGTTTAGCCCCGCACGCGTTCCCAACCGCAGATGGCAAGGTAGCAAACCCTGCGGCCATCCTTGCCGCGGGGTTTGCTATCAGCCCTTGGATCTTAGCACAACGTTGAGAGGGCGCCGCAACTCGTTGACCGGCGCTTCCAGCCTCTGCTAGCATGAGGCAGCCTGGGTGGTTAGCTCAGCTGGCTAGAGCGCTGCGTTGACATCGCAGAGGTCACTGGTTCGAGTCCAGTACCGCCCACCACTAGCGGACACCCGTGCGGCGGAAGTACCGCCCACCACGTTTGGAAGTTCGAAGCTCGAGGTTCGAAGCTCCACCTGAGCCGGGCCTCGTGGTAACGGCAGCGACCAGGACCAGTAGCGGCGAACATCGGGCCTCCAGAGAGAGGCGCCCTTCCTCAAGGAAGGTCTGCAAGCGCACCGACCCGACCGTCGCGAACACCACCTGCGAGCTGGGTCCCGAAGCCTGCCGCGACGCAGGATAGGCGGCCCCGGAGGCACCCGTTAGCGGCCGGAATGAGGGCGGCACCCAGGTCAGGCCTGGGCCTGACCTGGCGCGCTTAGCTGAATGAGGGTGGAACCACGGCCTCCCGTCCCTCGGACGGGAGGCTTTGTGTTTGGAAGGAGAACGGCCATGGCCGAGCCCCTGGAGCAAATGACCAAGGAGGACCGCCTCTACCGCATGCGGCATTCGGCCGCGCACATCATGGCGGAGGCCGTGCTGGAGCTGGTGCCCGGCGCGAAGTTCGCGATCGGGCCGCCTATCGAGCATGGCTTTTACTACGACTTCGACCTGCCGGAGCCGCTTTCGACCGACGACCTCGGCAAGATCGAGACGCGGATGCACCGCACGATCGACGCGAACGACGACTTCGTGCGCAGCGAGATCGGCAAGGACGAGGCGCGGCGCCTGTTCGCAGAGCAGCCTTACAAGCTGGAGCTGATCGATGAGATCGAGGACGCGCAGCTCAGCCTATACCAGCACGGCGCGTTCACCGACCTCTGCGAAGGGCCGCACGTCGAGCGCACTGGGCAGGTCGGTTCGTTCAAGCTGACGGGCGTCGCCGGCGCGTACTGGCGCGGCGACGAGCACAAGCCGATGCTGCAGCGCATCTACGGCGCGCTCTTCGAGACGCCGGAGGAGCTCCAGGAGCACCTCGAACGCGTGGAGGAGGCGCAGCGGCGCGATCACCGTCGCCTGGGCCGCGAGCTGGGCTTGTTCGCGACACACGAGCTGATCGGCGCGGGCCTGCCGCTCTGGCTCCCCAAGGGCGCGACCGTGCGCCGGCTGCTGGAGGAGTTCATCACCGGCCTGGAGCGGCAGGCGGGCTACCAGCACGTCTATACGCCGCATCTCGGCAAGCGCGAGCTGTACGAGATTTCCGGCCACTGGGCCCACTTCCAGGAGGACATGTTCCCGCCCATGAAGCCCGAAGAGGAGGAGTTCGTGCTGCGGCCGATGCTCTGCCCACACCACATTCTGATCTACACGCAGGACCTGCACAGCTATCGAGAGCTGCCGATCAAGATCGCCGAGGTTGGCACGCAATACCGCTACGAGCGCTCCGGCGTCGTCGGCGGGCTGAGCCGCGTACGGGCGATGACGCTGAACGACGCGCATATCTTTTGTCGCGCCGACCAGGTGGAGGCCGAGTTCTCGAACGTGATGCGGTTGGTCGAGCAAGCGTACGCGACGCTCGGCATCAAGGACTACTCGTACCAGCTCTCGCTGCGCGACCCCGAGAACAAGGGGAAGTACGCGCCGGACGACGCGATGTGGGAGAACGCCGAATCGATCCTGCGCCGCGCGATGACCGGCCTCGGCCTGCCGTTCGTCGAGGCGCCGGGCGAGGCAGCGTTCTACGGCCCCAAGCTGGATATCCAGTTTGCCGATGCGCTGGGCCGGGAGGAGACGTACTCGACAGTGCAGCTCGACTTTCACCTGCCGAACCAGTTCGACCTCCACTACATCGGCGAGGACGGCAAGGAGCACCGGCCGGTGATGATCCATCGAGGCGTGATCAGCACCATGGAGCGCATCATGGCCTACCTGATCGAGCTGTACGCCGGCGCGTTCCCGGTCTGGCTGGCGCCGGTGCAGGCCGTCGTCATCCCGATCGCCGATCGCCATCTCGACTACGCGAACCGCGTGGCGGACGACCTGCGCGCGGAGGGCTTCCGCGTCGAGCTGGACGACCGTGGCGAGCGCATGCAGGCGAAGATCCGGGATGCGCAGCTCCAGAAGGTTCCGTACATGCTCGTCGTCGGCGACCGCGAGCAGGAGGCGAACGCGGTCTCCGTGCGTGAGCGCTCCGGCGACGACCTGGGCGCGGTACCGGTCTTCCAGTTCATCGACCGGCTGAAGGACGAGGTGGCGACGAAGGCGCTACCGACGGACGTATGAACGGCCACGACATCCAAGGCTGCCTCGCCTGCGATCTGACGAACGGGCGGCGCGAGCTGCCCGGCGGCCGCATCCACGCGACGGAGCACTGGGTCGTCGAGCACTGCGTCGGGCCGCTCGGCCTTGGGACGCTCATCGTCAAACCGGAGCGACATTGCCTGCACGTGTGGGACATGACCGAATCGGAGGCGGCCGAGCTCGGCCCGCTGCTGCGACGCGTGACTATGGCGATCGGCGAGCTCGTCGACGCTGACCAGGTCTACGTCGGCCTCTGGTCGCACATGAACTGGACGCCGGGCCACATCCACTTCGTCGTGCAGCCGGCGTGGAACAGGTTGCGAGAGCAACACGAGCGTCCCGGTCCGTTTCTGCAGGCCGAGATGTTTGAGGCAAACGAGCTGCCGCCGCCGGACGAAGTGACAGCCTTTGCGGAGAAGGCTCGATCCGCTCTGGGCGCGCTTCCCTCTTAGCGCCCATCGGGCTAAGGTCTGACGAGGAGCGGTCGTATGTCGCCCATCCTGCAGCTTCTGGTCGTCCTCACGATCATCCTGGTCGTCGCGAAGGCGTCCGGGCTGCTCGCCGTGAGGATCGGACAGCCCGCCGTGTTGGGCGAGCTGTCGGCGGGCGTGATCCTCGGCCCCTCGGTGATCAACCTCTTCGGTTTCGACTTCCTCTCCGACATGCATCTGGAGGAGACGACGCTCATGCTGGCGGAGCTGGGCGTGATCTTCCTCATGTTCCTGGCCGGACTGGAGACAGACCTGGCCGAGGTGAACAAGGTGCGCAAGGTCGCGATCTTCGCCGGCACGATAGGCGTTGTGGCGCCGATCTCGCTGGGGACCGCCGGCGCGCTGCCCTTCGGCTTTGAGACGAAAGAGGCGATCTTCGTCGGGATCATCCTGGCGGCGACCAGCGTCAGCATCTCGGCGCGCACACTGATGGAGCTGGGCGTCCTGCAGGGCAGGCAGGGTATCTCGATCCTGGCCGCCGCCGTGATCGACGACGTGCTAGTGCTGCTCGTGCTGTCGTTCTTCATTGCCTTCGGCGTCGATGAGGGCGAAGGCGCGGGGGCCATGGACGTCGTGTTGATCATCGGGCGGGTGACGCTGTTCTTCGTGGTGGCCGTCCTGGTCGGTGTGTTCGTTCTGCCGCCGCTTGCGCGCTGGTCGGTCGACGCGCCGATGAGCGAGGGCGTGATCGTGACGGCGATCGTCGTCACGCTGCTCGGCGCCTGGTTCGCCGAGTACGTCGGTGAGCTGGCGCTGATCACCGGCGCGTTCCTGGCGGGCGTGTTCCTGCGGCGCACGGAGGTGCACCGCGTTGTCGATGAGAAGATGCATACGATGGCGTACGGCTTCTTCGTGCCCATCTTCTTCGTCGGCGTGGGCCTGCAGGCGGACGCCGGCAACTTCGAGGCGTCGGACGTGGTGCTGCTGATCGTCATTACAATCATCGCGGTCGTATCGAAGATCGCCGGCTGCGGGCTTGGGGCGTATCTTGGCGGGGAGGACCTACGCAGCTCGATCCAGATCGGGTCGGGCATGGTCTCGCGAGGCGAAGTCGGCTTGATCGTCGCGACGGTGGGCCTCTCGCAGGGCCTGATCGACACGAGTCTGTTCTCCGTGATGGTGCTGATGGTGCTGGCCACGACGCTGCTGACGCCGATATTGCTCAAGATCGTGTTCGCTGGACCAAAGGAGGTGGAGCATGTACAGCCTGGTAGTGATGGTCCTCCATAACCTCACGCACTTCGACGCGGTGATGGCCGCCTGGCGCGCCGCCGGCGCGCCTGCAATCACGATCCTCGATAGCGTCGGGTCGCGCGAGCTGTCCGAGCAGGCGCAGCGGGACGACCTGCCGATGATGCCGACGATCCGCGACCTGCTCCAGGCCGAGGACGCGCCACGCAAGACGCTCTTCTCCGTGGTCGAGGACCAGCACATTGATGCGATGATCCGGGCGACCGAAGAGATCGTCGGTCACCTATCAGGGCCGGAGAAGGGCATCCTGTTCGTCGTCCCGACGAGCCGCGTGGTGGGCTACCGAAGGCCGTAGCCAGCGGCGCGGCAGCTTGCCGCGCCCCAGCGGCCATGTTATGTTCCTTCACGCGGTAGGAGCCCGTCCGTGCGACCCACCCATCGCCACCGCCGCTGCTGACTTCGAAGATGTTCAAGAAGGTCCTTGTCGCGAACCGGGGCGAGATCGCCCTGCGGGTGATGCGCACGTGCCGCGAGCTGGGCATCGCCACGGTCGCCGTCTACTCTGAGGTCGACCGCAATTCGCTGCACGTACGCTATGCGGACGAGGCGTATCTGCTGGGCCCCGGCCCACCGCTCGAAAGCTACCTGAGCATTCCCAAGGTGATCCAGGCGGCCAAGGAATCGAAGGCCGACGCGGTCCACCCCGGCTACGGCTTCCTCTCCGAGAACGCCGACTTCGCGGACGCCTGCAAAAAGGCGCGGAAGGCGTTCATCGGCCCGTCCGGGAAGGCGATGCGGCTGCTGGGCGACAAGATCTCTGCCAAGCAGTGTGTCGGGGCCGCCGGCGTGCCGCTCGTGCCGGGCACGGACGAGGAGGTCGACGCCGGGCGCGCAGCCGAGATCGCGAACGAGATCGGCTACCCGGTGCTGATTAAGGCCGCTGCCGGCGGTGGCGGCAAGGGCATCCGCCTCGTCACGGAACCTGGCCAGATCGACGACGCTGTGCGCATCGCGGCGAGCGAAGCGACCGCGGCCTTCGGCCACGGCGGGCTGTTCGTGGAGAAGTACCTCTCGCCTGTCCGTCACGTGGAGGTGCAGGTGATGGCGGATAGCCACGGGAACGTGGTCGCGCTGGGCGAGCGCGAGTGCTCGATCCAGCGTCGGCACCAGAAGCTGGTCGAGGAGTCGCCGTCGGTGGCCGTGGACGCCGACCTGCGCGCGCGCCTGTGGTCCGCCGCTGTTGCAGCGGCCAAGGCCTCGAAGTACGAGAACGCGGGTACCGTCGAGTTCCTGCTGGACGAGGACGGCAACTTCTTCTTCCTGGAGGTGAACACGCGCCTCCAGGTGGAGCACCCGGTGACCGAGCTGTGTACCGGGCTCGACCTCGTCGCGGACCAGCTGCGTGTAGCGGCTGGCGAGGCGCTGACCTACAGCCAGGAGGACATCAAGCCGCAGGGCCACGCGATCGAGTGCCGTATCTCGGCGGAGGACCCGTTCAACAGCTTCATGCCGTCGCTGGGGACGGTCGGCTGGGTGGAGGAGCCGTCCGGACCGGGTGTGCGCGTAGATAGCTCGTTGTATAGCGGCGTCGAGATCCCGTACCACTACGACCCAATGCTGGCCAAGCTCATTTGCTGGGGCCCCGATCGCGAGGCGGCGATCCAGCGTATGATCCGCGCGCTCCGCGAGTACGTGATCGTCGGCATTCAGTCGAACATCCCCTTCCACCTCCAGCTACTGGCCGACGAGCGCTTCCGCAAGGGTGAGTTTCACACGGGCTTCCTGGAGGCCGAGTTCTCGATG
>JBBDNH010000087.1:0-1206 GCA_040877745.1 Dehalococcoidia bacterium | reverse complement strand
CGGCCCACCACCAGTCGTCGGCGCCGGTCAGCTTGCGGTTGAGCGCCTCTCCGGGGAGCCATGTGACGGGCGCGCCGTGGCGCTCGCATATCGCGGCGTCGTCGGTCGCCACTTCGTCGTCCTGCCAGGCCGCGTGTGCCGCCCGCAGCAGAACCAGCGGAAAACCCTGCGGGGTCTGGACGGCAACCAGCGAGTGACGATCGATCGTCTCCACCACGCGATCGCCGTCTACCCGCTTCAGCGTGTCGGCGGGAGCCAGCGCCGGGACGACGATCCGGCCGGAAGCCGCCTCGCGCGCCACCCGCTCGACGAGGGCGTGGCTCGCGAACGGACGAACCGCGTCGTGGACGACAACCGCGCCGTCACCCGCCAGGAGATCGAGGCCGGCGCGCACCGAGTCCTGCCGCCGCGCGCCGCCGGCGGCGAAGCGCAGCCGTTCCGACGACTCCGGCAGGTGCGCGGCGAGAAGCGCCGCACCTTCGTCCACCATGCTCCGCGGCAGAACGACGACCACCGGACCCGACAGCGACGTCAGCAGCGCCCGCGCCGCCCAGCATACGACCGGCCGGCCGCCTAGCGGCCGGAACTGCTTGGGCTCTCCTCCCAAGCGCTCGCCCCGTCCCCCGGCCACCACGACGCCCGCCGCGGGGATCAGGGGCGGCCTACTCCTTCGGTCGCTCCGGTCGCCTCGCTCTCAGCCACCGGGGGCGCCCCGTCGCCCTCACGCTTGCGAGCGAAGATCAGCGTCCCGGCGCGCGTCTGGTGGATGCCCGTGACCGCCACCCGCACCGTGCGTCCGATGTCCCCGCGCGAATCTTCGACCACCACCATATTGCCGTTCTCGAGATAGCCGACGGCCTGCTCCTTCTCCTTGCCCTGCTTGACCAGCCGCACGACCAGCTCGTCGCCGCTCAGGATCTCGGGCTCCAGCATCGTCGCGATGTCATTGAGGTTGACGATCGGGATCCCGCGCCGGCCGGCCTCGCGGATCATCTCGGGGTTGTGGGTCACGACCCGCGCGTCGTGCTGCACGGCGTAGTCGAGGACGCCTTCGATCTCCCCGTGGAGCAGGTCGATCTCTCGGATGTAAACCGCCCGCGTGCGGTTCTGCTGAAGCCGGCGCAGGCTGTCGAGACCGCGTTCGCCACGGAAGCGGTCCATCGGCGTGTTGCTGGCCGCCAGCTGGTTCAGCTGATCGACCACGAA
>JBBDNH010000086.1:0-6243 GCA_040877745.1 Dehalococcoidia bacterium | reverse complement strand
AAAGCGAGAGCAGCGTCAGGTCATGCAGCTGGCGCTCGCGCAGGCTCTCCTTGCGCCGGTCCGTGGGCTCGTCCTGCTCGTCCTCTTCGCCGAGCGGCGGCGTCATCCCCTGTCTCCGTCTCCATCCTTTGGCGCTCGAAGGCGCAGGAACAGCTTCCCCGATCCCTGCTCGATCACCTCGCAGGCGCGGTTCGTGCCGCTGGCGACCACCGAGGCGAGCTGGCCCAGATCGAGCTCGCCTGCTGTGCGCATGGAGATGACCGGCGTGCCGTTCGCGAAGCTCACCAGCGACACGTCCTGCTGGTCCGCGAGCGAGAGCAGCGCGCGATGCACCGAGGTCAGGTCGACCTGGTTCTCGCGGTCCTCGACCGTCATCAGGTACTGCTTCGGCAGCAGATCGAGGCCGCGCGGCTTCTCGCTCGGCTCGTTGGTCTCTCCGGCCTCCTGGGTCTCCCGCGGCTCCGCCGGCTCCCCGCTATCCTCGCTGCCGCGCTCCATCCGCTCCCGTTCGATGCGCTCCCACACGCGTTCGAAGGCGCTCAGGCGGGCGCTGTCGTCGGCCGGCGATAGGACGGCCTGATCAGGGCCGGTGCCCTCGTCCTTCGCTGCGTCGTCCGTAGGCAACGCAACCTCCGCCTCGCCCGGCGGTTCGTCCTGTTCCTCGGCGTCGCCGGCAAGCAGCCTCGGCCCCGCGAGCTCGACGGGGTCTTCCCGCGGCGCAGCCTTCGTCAGCTCGAATGGGGCTTCGTTTTGGCTCGACAACGCATCGCGAAGCGACCCGATCGCGCTGTGCGCGTCTTCCAGGACGCGCTCGAGCTCATCGAGCGCGTCCTGCCACGCTGGAGCTTGCTCGGCCGCCGTCCGAGCCTCTTCCGCTGGTTCGCTCATCGGTCCATCCTCCCGAATCCGTTCCTGTGTCATAATCGGCATGTTCGGCCGCAGTGGCCATGTCTGGACGCCTCACGCTTGCGTTGGGTATGATCGCCACGCTGCGAAGGTGATGATGAACGTCAGGAGGAGCGCATGACGGCAGCGATCAAGGAGATCTACGAAATCGGCGAGAGCCCGCCTATCGGCGAGGTTCCGGCGCAGATGTACGCGCAAGTCATCCGCCGCGAGCGCTTCGGCGAGCCCAAGAACGCCTTCGCCATCGAGCAGGTGCCCGTGCCCGAGATCGAGGCGAACGAGGTGCTGGTGCACGTGATGGCCGCCGGGATCAACTACAACAACGTCTGGGCCGCGCTCGGCGTCCCCGTCGACGTGATCCGCATCCACGCAGGCCTGGGCGACGACTCCGGCTACCACATCGGCGGCAGCGACGCCTCCGGCATCGTCTACGCAACGGGCAAGGACGTCACCAACGTGAAGGTCGGCGACCGCGTCGTCGTCCACTGCGGCTGGTGGGACGAGGACGACCCGTACATCGCGGCCGGCGGCGACCCCATCGTCGCGCCCAGCGCCAAGATCTGGGGCTACGAGACGAACTGGGGCAGCTTCGCCCAGTTCACCAAGGTGCAGGCCCACCAGTGCCTCCCCAAGCCGCCTCATCTGACGTGGGAGGCCTCGGCCGCGTTCATGCTCGTCGGCGCGACGGTCTATCGCATGCTGACCAACTGGACGCCGCACAACGTCCAGCCGGGCGACGTCGTGCTCGTGTGGGGCGGCAGCGGCGGCCTCGGCTCGATTGCCATCCAGGTGACCAAGGCGCTCTGCGGCACGGCCGTCGCCGTGACATCCAGCGACGAGAAGGGCGAGTACTGCAAAGCGCTCGGCGCGAAGGGCTACATCAACCGCAAGCAGTTCGACCACTGGGGCATGCCGCCCCACTGGACCGACGACGACGCGTACAACACCTGGGTCCAGGGCGCGCGCGGCTTCGGCAAGGCGCTCTGGGACGTGCTCGGCGAGCGCAAGAACCCGCGCATCGTGTTCGAGCACCCGGGCGAGGACACGATCCCTACTTCGATCTTCGTCTGCGACAACGGCGGCATGGTGGTCATCTGCGCCGGCACGACGGGCTACAACGCCGTCGTCGACCTGCGCTACCTCTGGATGCGCCAGAAGCGCCTCCAGGGGTCTCACTTCGCGAACGACGACCAGGCGGCGGGCATCAACAACCTGGTGACTGAGAAGAAGGTCGACCCCGCGCTATCGAAGGCCTACGGCTTCGGCGACGTCGGGCTCGTCCACCAGCTCATGTACGAAGGAAAGCAGCCGGACGGCAACATGGCCGTGTTGGTGAGCGCGCCGAAGGAAGGGCTCACGGACATCGAGTGAGGGCCCAGGGCCGGACCGGTAGCGTAGGGGAGGTCTTTAGACCTCCCGCGGCTACTGTGAATCGAACGCACGCGGGAGGCCTGAAGGCCTCCCCTACCTCGCCCGCCTAGAGGGAGACCCATCATGCCTGAAGAATCCATCCTCGGCGTGGCCGTCGGCCAGAAGGCCGAGCTCGAAAAGACGATCTCGGAAGACGACGTCACGACGTTCGCGCGCATCAGCGGCGACAACCAGCCCCTGCACCTGGACGACGCTTACGCCGGCAAGACGCGCTTCAAGCGCCGCGTCGCGCACGGCATGCTGAGCGCCGGGCTGATCTCGGCCGCGCTGGGCACCAGGCTCGCCCCCAACGCGACGGTAATCTACCTGAGCCAGTCGCTGCGCTTCGTGCGGCCGGTCTACCTCGGCGACACCGTGACCGCGCACATCGAGGTCACGGCGATCGACCCGGAGAAGCGCTTCGTCACCTGCTCCACCGAGTGCGTGAACCAGGACGGCCAGTCCGTCCTCACCGGCGAGGCCACGGTGCTATTGGACGCGCTACGGTAGGGGATGCTAAGGGGCGCCAGTGGGCCCAGCTGGAATCGTACCGGAGGTGCCTGTTCCCTCAAACGCGATCGCCGGCACCTGTTCGATACAGCCGTCGATGTCGAGTTCGGCCGTGGGATCGCGCAGGAACTCCAGCCGTAACGCGGAGATGCACGGCGGCCCCACCGTCAGTACGTCACTCGCGAGGTCCGGGAACACCGCCACGGTTGCGTGCGTGAATGCGTTCGCTGCGCGCTGCGCGTAGGCGGGTGGCGCGAACGGGTCCAGTGCGCCGGTGAAGATCAGCGCCGGAACCGCGCTGGCGGTCTCCAGGGGTCCGATCGCTCTCGACCGTGCCTGGGCCGGCCAGCGAGCGCAGAGGTCGAACAATGGGTCGTGGGCGTACACGCGGAGCAGCGGATAGAGCGACTCCGCCGCCGCCAGGTCGCCCCTGACGACGTGCTGATCCACGTCCTCGCAGTATGCGCTGAAGTTCGCCCCCCAGGGGTCCGCGTCGCCCCCGTATGATACATCGACGGCGGAAGCCAGGACCACATAGGCGGCAAGGGCCCGGCTGCCGCTTTCTTGATCCGCTGTAACCCACTGCGCGGCAGAGCTCGGCAGGAGATCTTGTGCATTGCGCCCAAGCGCCGTGATATCGGCAAAACGGTCGCCGTTGATCAGCACGCTAATGTCGGGGCCGCCCGCAGGGTCCGCCGCCGGGACCACGACCGGGTCCTGCTGAAATTGCGCGTAGATGGCGGGCACCGCCTGTTCCAGGTTAGGAAATGCTTGTTCGCAGGCCGGATCGGCGCGGCACGCTGCGTAGTATGCCTGGAACGCGGAATCGAAGTTGCTAAGGCGGTCCTCGTACCAGGTGGCATCCACCGGGAAAGGAGCCGCAAGCACCACGGAGCGCACGAGGCCCGGGTAGCGCGCAGCGAGCAGCACCGCGGTGCGGGACAGATCGTAACTCCCTTGTACGTTGATCTGGTGCCAGCCCTTGGCGATCGCCAGGTCGCGCAGGTCATCCACGATCTCGTCCTGTCCGTAGGCATTCAGGTCGACGCCCTCACCGGCGAGCCGCCGGCCACACTGCTCAGCCGCCTCCAGCCAGAGCTCGTTCGCCTCCGGGCCGTTGTCGGGCAGGGCCAGCAGTTCGCGCTGCAGGCCCGACACTTCGGGACAGGCGAGCATGGGCTGAGAGAACCGCCGTCCCCGAACGCCGAAAGCGACGACGTCGCCATAGTCCCGCACATCTGATCCGGCAGGCTGGCCTAACACACCTGGGTCCAGGTTGGCATACAGGGTGCCGTAGGCTTCGCCGATGAACACGGTCGGAACGCCTGCCGGCTCTGCGTTCGATGGGGCGACCATGACCAAGATCCGGATCTGCCGGCCGGCCGGCTTGCTGCGGTCCTCGGGCACGACCAGGTCGTGGCAGCGCACGGCCGGGTCGCTCGTCAGCTCCGCCGGGCAGTCGCGCGGCTCGAGCACCGGCGTGTAGCCCTCCGCGACCAGGGTGGCGGCTGGGATGACGGCGGCCTTGTCGTCGCCGCCCGAGTCGCCGGGCATGAACACGAGTCCCGCCGCGACCGCTGCGCCTGCCACCAGGACAAGCGCTGCCCCGGCGACCAGCGTGCGCCGCCAGCTTGGACGCTTCTTCTTGCGTTTGACCTTGGGGGGTGTTGAGGCGTCTCTCCAGACGACCTCGACGACCGGGACGGGCCGGTCGAAACCTTTGAACTGGCGCGTGCCCGCCGATCGGAACTTCGCGCCGCCGCGCGTTCCGACCAGCGCACGGACGACCTCCGAGACGAGTATCTGCCCGGCGCTGGCCGCAGCCTCCAGCCGCGCGGCCTCGACGACGGGCGTACCGAACCAATCGTCGCCCTCATGCGACGCTTCACCGGAGCTGATCCCGACGCGCAGTTCGAGGCCTATTCGGGCGCCAGTCCGCTCGACGGCGGCCGCGGCGCGCTGCATGGCGGCGGCGCACGCGACGGCGTCGGCGGCGCTGGTGCGGAACGACACCATCATGCCGTCGCCGATGCTCTTGACGACCGTGCCGCGATGCTCGCCCACTACTCGTTCGAGCGCACTCGACAGCGCACGCCGAACCTCATCGTTGGCATCGTCGCCGAGCGCCGTCAGGAGCTCGGTCGAGCTGACGAGGTCGCAGAATAGCAGGGTTACGACCGCGGTCTCAGACACCGAGCAACCTCTCCTCTTGCTCGTTCAGGTATCACCTCTGACTTCAGCTCATCAGTCCTCGGTATGCTAGGGACAATATACGATCTGCGGTAGCTCCTCGCCTGCAGCCGCGCCTACGCATTGGTATACTGTCTCCGCCATGGCCGAGAACGGCAACCGCAACGGCCACCTGGACGACATCCGGCGCGAGGCCGAGCGCTGGCAGCGTGAGGTGCTAGAGCCCGCGCTCGAGCGCGCCGCCGAGCGCGAGGCGCCCTTCGAGACGAGCATCGGCCCGGTCGAGCGGCTGTACACGCCGCTCGATATCGAGGACACCGACTACCACCGCGACATCGGCTACCCGGGCGAGTACCCGTTCACGCGCGGCGTCCAGCCGACCATGTACCGCGGCCGCCTCTGGACGACGCGCCAGTACGCCGGCTACGGCGGCGCCCAGGAGAGCAACGAGCGCTTCAAGTTCCTCCTCTCCCAGGGCCAGACCGGCCTTTCCGTCGCCTTCGACCTGCCCACGCAGATCGGCTACGACTCCGACGATCCGGCGGCCCAGTCCGAAGTCGGCCAGGTGGGCGTCGCGATCGATTCGCTCGAGGACATGGAGCGGGTCTTCCACGGCATCCCGCTCGACCAGGTGAGCACGTCGATGACGATCAACGCGCCTGCGCCGGTGCTCGTCGCGATGTACATCGCCGTCGCGGAGAAACAGGGCGTCGCGTCGACCGACGTCATGGGCACCGCCCAGAACGACGTGCTCAAGGAGTACGTCGCGCGCGGCACCTACATCTATCCCCCCAAGCCGACGCTCCGGCTCGCCGCCGACCTGCTCACCTACTGCGCGCGCGAGGCGCCCAAGTTCAACCCGATCAGCGTCAGCGGCTACCACATCCGCGAGGCCGGCTCGACGGCCGCACAGGAGATCGCCTTCGCCTTCGCGAACGCCATCGAGTACATCGAGGCCTGTCGCGCGCGCGGCTACGGCGTCGACGAGGTCGCGCCGCGCATCTCGTGGATCTTCAGCACGCACAACAACTTCTTCGAGGAGATCGCCAAGTATCGAGCGCTGCGCCGCATGTGGGCGCGCCTGATGCGCGAGCGCTTCGACGCCGAGGACCCCAGGGCGTGGCTCCTGCGCACCCACGTCCAGACCGGCGGCGCGACGCTCACCGCCCAGCAGCCCGAGAACAACATCGTGCGCGCCGCGATCCAGGCGATGGCGTCGATCCTCGG
>JBBDNH010000085.1:5983-6256 GCA_040877745.1 Dehalococcoidia bacterium | reverse complement strand
CGGCGCGGACGAACGGCGTGCCGGAGCTGGAGCTGATCGGCGCGAAGCAGGTGGCCTCGCTGGAGCCGTCGATCGCGGCGGCGGGCGCGATCTACTCGGGCTCCACCGGGGTGATCGACCAGATGGAGCTGATGCGCTCGTTGCTGAACGCCACCGAGGAGCGCGGCGCGCTGGTCGCGTTCAAGCACACGATCACGTCGCTTGAGCGCGACGCTGACGCGTTCGTCGCGCGCTTCATTGACCCTGCAGGCGAGCCAGGCGAGCTACGAGCGT
>JBBDNH010000085.1:0-5973 GCA_040877745.1 Dehalococcoidia bacterium | reverse complement strand
CGTCGGTGCTCGTGAACAGCGCCGGGCTCGCCGCCGACCGCATAGCCGCGATGCTCGGCTATCCGCTCGAGGGAGACGCCGAGACGCCGCGCCTGCGCCAAACGGTGAACAAGGGCCGCTACTACGACATCGTCGCGCCGGAGAAGGCGTCCCGCCTGCGGCACCTGATCTACCCGCTGCCGCACGCCGACCGCAGCGGCCTCGGCGTGCACGTGACGCTCGACATCGACGGTGGCGTGCACCTGGGGCCGGACACGGAGTGGCTGGACGAAACGGCGACGCTCGACTATCGCTCGGACGACACGCGACGCGCAGCGTTCGTCGAGGCGGCGCAGGGCTATCTGCCGTGGCTGACGGGGGACGACGTAATGCCGGGCCAGGTGGGCTACCGGCCGAAGCTGCACGATGCGGGCGAGCCGGCGCGCGACTTCCTGGTCTGGTACGACCGCGGCTACACGCACCTCGGTGGCATTGAGTCGCCCGGCATGACGGCGAGCCTCGCGATCGCGAGGCTCGTGCGTTCGAAGCTTTAGCTGGCGCTAGTCGGCGCTCCTGAAGCCGACCGCCAGCGCCTCCAGCCCGCGCAGGACGATGTTCTCCTTGTATTGCAGCACGTCGGTGCGTAGCTCCATGCCGTGCAGGCGCTGGACGAGCTTTTGGAACACCTCCACGCCCTCCAGCCGCGCGAGCGGCGCGCCCAGACAGGCGTGGATGCCGTAGCCGAACGAGAGGTTGTGGCTGGCGTCGGTGCGCGTGATGTCGAAGCGGTCGGGGTCTGGGAAGCGCTCGGCGTCGCGATTGGCCGAGGCGAGCAAGAGCACCGACTGCTGACCCTTCTTGATCGTGGCGCCGGCGACGTCGATGTCATCGAGCGCGGTGCGGATGGTCATTTGCACGGGCGGGTCGTAGCGGAGGACCTCTTCCACGGCACCGCCTGCGAGCGAGGGGTCTGCTTCCAGCCGCGCAAGCTGGTCCGGGTGGCGGAGCAGCGCCAGCACGCCGTTGCTAATCAGATTCACGGTGGTCTCGTGGCCGGCGATGAGCAGGAGCAGGCACGTCGAGATGAGCTCTTCTGAGGTGAGCTTGTCGCCCCGCTCCTCGGCGGCGATGAGCGCGCTCAGGATGTCGTCGCTCGGCGTCTTGCGCCGCTCCTCGATCAGCGTGCGGAAGTACGCGACGAACTCGTCGAACATCTTCTCGCGCTCGGCCTGCACCTCCGGCGAGAGCACCTCGACCGGGTCGAGGCTACGCGCGGCCTGCTTCGACCAGACGCGAAACGTCGCCTGGTCTTCAGCGGGGACGCCCAGTAGCTCGCAGATGACGAAGACCGGCAGCGGGTAGGCGAGGTCCTCGACCGTCTCCATCTCGCCCTTCTCTGCGATGGCGTCGAGCAGCTCGTCGACCTTCTGCTGGACGGCGGGCCGCAGGCCTTCGACCGACTTCGGCGTGAACGCCTTGCTGACGAGGCTGCGCAACCTGGTGTGGTCGGGCGGGTCGCGGAAGAGGAACGGCTCGGGGATCTCTTGCGGCGCGGGGTCGATCGTCCCCTGTTCCACGGCCTGCTTATAGTTGTCCGAGTTGCGCGACTCCGAGCTGGCCCGCGGGTCCTTCAGGATCGCCTGGCAGTGGGCGTAGCGGCTGAAGACGAGCGCGCCGATAGGGCTCTCGTGGACGGGCTCCTCAGCGCGGAGGCGCGCGTACACGGAGTAGGGGTCGACGCGGAACGCGGGGTCGAACGGGTTGAAGAGGAGGGCTTCGGGCGCTTCAGTCATGGCGGGACTCCCTCTGGCTGATGCTGGCACGAGGCGTGGCCGGCTACTGGCGGCCGCGGTTGCGGAACATGTTCCCCGCGATGCGACGGCTCAGGAATCGAGGCGCGAACTGGCTGGTGGCAGCGGTGACCATGTTCATCGGCCCCGGTACGGTGATCGCGCGACCGAGGCGCAGCCCGGAGAGCGTGGCATCGACGACCGTGTCGACGCTGGTGTACATCATCGAGGGCAGGCGGTCGCCGTCGATGCCCGCCACCTGCTGGAACTCTGTCTGCACCGGCCCCGGACAGACGCACGTGACGGTCACCTTGTACTCCTTCGCCTCCTCGTGCAGCGCCTCCGAGAAGTGCAGAACGAACGCCTTCGAGGCGGAGTAGGTAGCGTTGTAGGGGATCGGCTGGAAGGCCGCTGTGGACGCGACGTTGATGATCGAGCCGCGCCTGCGCTCCTTCATCGCAACGAGCGCGGCGTGGCTGAGCAGTACGAGCGCCCGGATGTTGACCCGGAGCTCCTCCAGCTCGCGCTCGATCGGCAGCTCCGCGAACGGGCCAACCGTACCGAAGCCGGCGTTGTTCACCAGCAGGTCGATCTCCTCAGAGCGAAGGCGCTCCTCCAGCATCCCGACGCCCTCGTCCTGCGCCAGATCGACGTCGATCGCCTCGACGTCGACGCCGTACTGGCCGGAGAGCTCGGTCGCGAGCTGATCGAGCCGGTCTTTGCGGCGGGCGGCGATCAGCAGGTCGTAGTTCTTCTCGGCCAGCTTTCTGGCAAAGCCCTCGCCGATACCGGACGACGCGCCCGTAATCAGAGCTCGTTGTCGTGTTGGGTTGGTCATGGCGTCCTCACCTCCGTGCGCGAGCCGCGCGCCACAGTGTAGCTCGTTCGCGAGAGGAATGTGGGCTTTGCGCTTAGGGTAGGTTCGCGGCGGCCCAGTCGTAGCGTTCAGGGCTCGCGCGCAGCAGGTACGCCGCGTCGTAGTACCAGTAGCCGCACGTCCAGGCGAAGTCCTCCAGGCCGGTCGCCGCGCTATGCGTCCACGGCCACGGAAGCCCGGCGACGGCGGACGTGAAGCTGCTGCCCTCGGCGGTCAGGTACCAGGACTCGAGGTCGTAGTCGGACGGCTCCAGCGGCGCACCGCCGTTGATCGACCAGTGCTGGTGCGCGTGGCACAGCTCGTGCTGGACCTTGTTCTGGCCTTCGCCGTCCTGCATCACGACCTCGTGCGTCGGGCCCCAGTAGAAGTTGTACCAGTGGCACTCGCCGTCGGACGCGCAGCCGCCCCAGACCACCGACGTTCCGGCGGGCATCGGCAGGTAGCTGCCGCCGCGGACGGGCGTCGGTTCCGCCGGCGGACGGACGGGCGCCGGTGGAGGCGCGACTTCTGAGACGAACTCCGGCTGCGGAGCGGGCAGCTGTGCCGGCGGCTCGACGATGAACGCCGGCTGCGGCGTCGGCGTCGGGCTGGGTGCGAGCGTGTTGGCCGGCGTGATCGTGGGTGTGCTGGTCGGCGTGAGCGTCGGCGTGGCCGTCGGTGTCGGCACAGGCTCCGACGCGCTCAGGGCCGTGCACGATACGGCGAGCGCCGCGAGTATGGCGAGGACGAGGATCGACTTGATCGCAATCTCCCAAGAGCGATGGGCGGGGGGAGACGCTCAGGTCTGTGCTCGGCGGGGTGTACCTTGGCGGGGGTTGGATGGTACGGAGCGCTGGACCGGGTGTCAAGGCATCGCGTGTTCACCGATCCAAACGGCGTCGGTGCGGTCTCGTTACCTCTGTCGGGGAGTTCCCGGTTGTCCGCCCCACAAGCGCTGGCTAGAATGAGGGCGCACGAACTCCTGCACACGGAAACGAGAATGAGCGAACGTATTCTCCGGCTGGCGATCCCGAACGGGAACCTGCAGCAGGCCACCGTCGACCTGTTCTGCCGGGCGGGCTACAACATGTCCGTCCAGCCCCGTTCCTACTACCCCGCCGTCGACGACCAGGAGATCCAGTGCATGCTGGTGCGACCGCAAGAGCAGCCGCGCTATGTCCAGGACGGGCTGATCGACCTCGGCTTCAGCGGCCTCGACCTGATCCGCGAAGCCGGCGCGGACGTCGTCGAGGTGCTCGACACGGCCGGCTCGAAGATACCAGCGTTCTACACGCGGCAGGTGCTCGTCGTGCCGGAGAACTCGCCGGTGCAGGACGTGAAGGACCTGGAGGGCAAGCGCATCGCTACCGAGCTGGTAAACGTGACACGCGCGTTCCTGGAGGAGCACGGCGTGCAGGCGCTCGTCGAGTACTCTTACGGCGCCACCGAGGTGAAGCCGCCGCTGCTCGCGGACGCGATCGTAGACGCGAGCGTGACCGGCACGTCGCTGCAGGCGAACAACCTGCGTATCGTCGAGACGGTCATGGAGAGCACGCCGCGGCTGATCGCGAGCAAGCAGGCGTGGAACGATCCCTGGAAGCGCCAGAAGATCGAGGACATCGCGTTGATGCTGCGAGGTACGCTCGCGGCGCAGGGGAAGGTCTGGCTCTCGATGAACGCCCGCCGCGAAGATGTCGACGCGGTGGTCGCGATCCTGCCCGCGATGGACAAGCCGACCATCGCGTCGCTCTCCGACCCGGCCTGGGTCGACGTGACGACGATCGTCGACGAGGACGTGGTGCGGGTGATCGTGCCGAAGCTGAAGAAGGCGGGCGCGCGCGCCATCGTCGAGTATCCGCTGAACAAGATCATCGACTAGGGAGCCGTTATGCCTCCGTGGGGCCTGCACATGATCCTGGCGCGACAGCTCGCCGCCGAACAGCCGGCGCGCGTGCTGCAGGACGAGCCCGGCGCCTACTACCTCGGCGCGACTGCGCCCGACATCCGCGCCATCGCGAAGGTCGACCGCTCCCGGACGCACTTCTTCGAGCTGACCAACTTCGATCACCAGTGCGGCGTCGAAGCGATGTTCCGCGAGCACCCGGACCTCGCCTCGCCGGCCTGCCTCGACGACAGCCAGATCGCGTTCCTCTGCGGCTATATCTCGCACCTGGAGATGGACGAAGCGTGGATCTGCGACGTCTACCGGCCTTGCTTCGGCGAGCGGTCACCGCTACAGGGCGACCTGCTGGCGAACCTGCTCGACCGCGTGCTGCAGTTCGAGCTCGACCGCCAGGCGCGCGAGGATAAGGTCGCGGTCGAGGCGATCCGCCACGACCTGCTTGCTTCCACCGTGCGGGAGGCGGTCGAGTTCCTCGACTACGACGACCTGATGCGCTGGCGCGAGGTTTCGGCCGACGTGATGGACCGCGAGCCGGACTGGGAGCGCTTTGGGCAGAACGTCGGACGCCACCTGCGGGCGCGCGAGACGGAGTCCGAGACCGACCTGGCGCACTACCTGCGCAACATCCCGGACCTGCTCGATCAGTCGGTCCGCGCGGTCACCCAAGAGCGCATCGAAGCGTTCCAGCAGCGCGCGCGCGGTCGCGCGCTCGAAGCGCTCCGAGCCTATCTCTCGTGAAGATCGTCCGCGGCGCGCAGGAGGGCCGGCGCACGCTCTTGCGCCGCCAGCCGCCGGGCGACGTGACCCTGCCGGACGCCGTCTGGCAGCGCACGCGCGAGGCCGTCGGCGACGTCGCGACGGTCGAAGAAGCGGTCAGGCGCATTCTGAGCGACGTCCGAGAGCAGGGCGACACGGCGGTGCTGCGCTACTGCGAGGCGTTCGATGGCGCGAGCTACTCCACGCTTCGGGTAGGTGATGTCGAGATCAAGGCGGCGTACCAGGCGGTAGACGCGGCGGTGGTGGAGGCGCTTCGGTTTGCCGCCGGCCGCATCCGCGCGTTCCACGAAGAACAGCGCGAGCACGCCATGCGCAGCTTCCAGCGCGATGGCATCGGCGTGCAGGCGTCGGCGCTGGCCAGAGTGGGCATTAACGCGCCCGGAACGAGCGTGGTCTACCCGTCGTCGGTGCTGATGACGGCCCTCCCGGCGAAGGCGGCCGGCGTAGAGCAGGTGCTGATCGCGTCCCCCGCGGACGCCGGCGGCCACGTTGCGCCGATCAAGCTCGTTGCGGCAGACCTCGCCGGCGTCGACGGCGTCTATCGCATGAGCGGGGCCCAGGCCGTCGCGGCGTTCGCGTACGGCACCGAGAGCGTCCCGAAGGTCGACAAGGTATGCGGGCCGGGCAGCATCTTCGTCACGCTGGCCAAGCGCGACGTCTTCGGCGAG
>JBBDNH010000084.1:0-1212 GCA_040877745.1 Dehalococcoidia bacterium | reverse complement strand
CCTGGCGCGAAGGTGGTGTTCGTCGCGTCGCCGAACAACCCGACGGGCAACCGGCTGGGCGAAGCCGAGCTTGAGGCGCTGCTCGACACGGGGCTGCTGGTGGTCGTGGACGAGGCGTACGTGGAGTTCTCGGACGGCAGCTTCTGCGGGCTCGTTCCGGAGCGAGAGAACCTGGTTGTATTGCGGACGTTCAGCAAGTGGGCCGGATTGGCCGGCCTGCGCGCGGGCTATGGTATGATGCCCGCGGCCTTGACCGACGTACTGCTGCACATGAAGCCTCCCTACACGCCCAACGCCGCTGCTGAGGTCGCGATGCTCGGCTCGCTGGACGACCGGGAGGTGCTCATGGAGCGCGTCGGCGCGATCGTGCAGGAGCGCGACCGGATGGCGGGCGCGCTCGGCGCGCTGGAGTTCCTCGAGGTGTACCCGTCGCAGGCGAACTTCCTGCTGGTGAGACTGGCAGGCCCCCTCGACGCCCGCGAGACGCACGAGGCGCTGGCGCGAGAGGGCATCTTCGTCCGCTACTTCGATACGCCGCTGCTACAGGACTGCCTGCGCATCAGCGTCGGCCTGCCGGAGCACACCGACCGCCTGGTCGAGGCGCTGCAGTCGATTGGAGGGAGCCGTGCCGCCTAGAGTGCGAACGCGCCGCGCGAGCGTGACGCGCAAGACCGGCGAGACGCAGGTCAAGGTCGATCTCGACCTGGACGGCAGCGGCGAGACCAAGGTCGCGACGGGCATCGGCATGCTCGACCACCTGATCTCGCAGATCGGCAAGCACGGCATCATCGACATCACGTTGCAGGCCAAGGGCGACCTATCGACGGACGAGCACCACACCGTCGAGGACGTCGGACTGGCGCTCGGGCGCGCGCTCGACGAAGCGCTCGGCGCGCGCGAGGGCATCGTGCGCATGGCCGATGCGACCGTGCCGCTGGACGAGGCGCTCGCCACGGTGGCGGTCGACCTGAGCGGGCGCGGCTACGCGGTGCTCGACGTGGCCTGGACCGGCGAGCGCATGGGCGAGCTGCCGACCGATCTTGTGAACCACCTCCTCTGGTCGCTCGCGAGCGAGGGCAACCTGACACTCAACGCGCGCGTGCTCGCCGGCGTGAACGACCACCACAAGGCCGAGGCGGTGTTCAAGGCGCTCGGCCGCGCGCTGGGCGCGGCGAGCCGCCCGGAGCCGCGCCACCAGGGCAGGGCGCCGAG
>JBBDNH010000083.1:0-6313 GCA_040877745.1 Dehalococcoidia bacterium | reverse complement strand
CTGCGCACCGGCCGCCAGGCCGAGCATCGCCGCGACTACCTCGCCGCGCGCGCCGGCGCGCCTGAGCGCGGGCTCGTCTACCCGCGCGCCGACCTGCGCGGCCAGCGCGGCCGCCTGCCCGCGCAGTGGCTGCTCGCCGCCGCGTCCGAGCTGGAAGGCCGCACGCTCTACAGCGCCGCCCTCGACCCGCCGCCGTCGCGTCCGTGGCTCACCGTCGTGCCGTCCTTCGAGGGCGCGCTCGCCGGCGACGCCGAGCCGGGCTCCGAGCAGGAGTACACGCTGCGCAGCATGCTCGGCTGGCGGCGCGGCGGCCGGAACGTCCTCGATCACCACGTCGTCGCCGCCATCCCCCGGCTTCACGATGGCATCGGCGCGGAGATCGCGCGCGCCGGCAGCGACCTCACGCGCTGGGACGGCCGGCTGGCGCCGAACGCGGCCCCCGTGCCCAGCGCCGAGCGCCCCGTCTCGCCCACCGCGCTCCAGCACTGGGCCGCCTGCCCGTTCCGCTACCTGCTCGGTCACGTCCTGCACGTCGCGGAGACGGAGAAGCCGGAGGACACGCTCACTCTCACCCCCATCGAGCGCGGCAACCTCGTCCACCGCGCGCTCGAAACGTTCATCTCGGAGATGCCCGGCCGCACCTCGCCCGGCCAGCGCTGGAGCGGCGACGAACGCGCGCGCTTGCTCCAGATCGGCGCCCAGCTGTGCGACGACGCCGTGGCCGCCGGCATCACCGGCCGGCCGCTCCTCTGGCGCCTCGAGCGCGCGCGCCTCCTCCAGGCGCTCGACGGCTTCCTCGACGACGACGAAGCCCTGCGTGCCGGGCACGGCGTCGTCCCCGCCGACGTCGAGCTGTCGTTCGGCATGCGCGACTCCGAGGACGCCGCCGTCCTCGTGCGCCTCGGCGGCGGCCGCGAGCTCGCCTTCCGCGGCCGCATCGACCGCGTCGACCGCGCGCCGGACGGCGACAGGCTGCTCGTGCTCGATTACAAGACCGGCACGCCCGACCTCGATATGTACAAGAAGCTACACGTTCAGCCGGTGTCCGGCGGCAAGCTGCTCCAGCTCCCCGTCTACGCCCTCGCCGCGCAGCAGCGCTACGGCGACGTTCCGGCGGAGGCCTACTACTGGTTCGTTCGTCCGCAGCAGTACGAACGCCACGGCTACGCAGTAGAGCCGGCCCAGCTCGACGAGTTCGGCCGCGCTCTCAACGTCATCGTGAGCGGCATGGAGAACGGCCTCTTCCCCGCGCGCCCGGGCAAGCAGAGCAGCGGAGAACGATTCGACAACTGCGGCATCTGCCCGTACGACCGCCTCTGCTCCAGCGACCGCGCGCGCGTCTGGTCTCGCAAGCGCTTCGTCCACGACCTGCGCGACTACGTAGAGCTGGCGGAGGACTAGCGTGACCAGCACGACGCCCGCCGACCAGGACGCCCGCGAGCGCATCCACGACGACCTCGACGCCACGCTCTTCGTCGAGGCCGGCGCCGGCACCGGCAAGACGCACGAGCTCATCGAGCGCATCGTGCGCCTCGTCGCCTCCGGGCGCGCCGAGCTGCGCAAGATCGCCGCGATCACGTTCACCGAGTCCGCCGCCGCCGAGCTCCGCGACCGCGTCCGCATCCGCCTCGAGGAGGCCGCCCGCGACGAAGCCCTCTCCGGCGACGAGCGCGCGCGCTGCCAGGCTTCGCTCCCTGAGCTGGACGCCGCCGCGATCGAAACGCTGCACGGCTTCGCCCAGCGCATCCTCTCCGAGCACCCTCTGGAGGCCGGCCTGCCGCCCATGGTCGAGGTCCAGGACGAGATCCGCGCATCGATCGCGTTCGACGAGCGCTGGGCCGCGTTCGTCGACGAACTGCTCGCCGACCCGGAGCTGGAGGACGTCCTGCTCCAGGCCTTCACGCTCGGCCTCGATCTCAAGGACCTGCGCGCGGTCGCGTGGGACTTCCAGGAGAACTGGGATCGGCTGGAGGACGCTGGGGTGGACGTGCCGCCCCTTCCGCCCATCGATACCACCATGCTATCGGCGCAGCTCGAGCGCGCCTGCCGGCATCTCGGCCGCTGCACCGACCAGGACGACGAGCTCTACGCGCACCTCGTCCGCGTCGACGCCTTCCGCGAGCGGCTCGCGAACGCGGAGGACGACCTCGACCGGCTGAGCGTGCTCGCGGAGCGGCTCGACCTCAAGCGCAGCAAAGGTGGCAACAAGGAGAGCTGGCTCGGCGTCGCGCCCGGCGACGTGCGCGACGAGCTCAAGGCAGCGCACGAGCTGCGCGATCAGTTCCTCGCGGGCACGCGCAGCGCGCTCCTGCCGCACGTCCTCGCCGCGCTCCGGCGCTTCATCCTCGCATACGCCGAGGAGCGCCGGACGCAGGGCCGCCTGGAGTTCCACGACCTCCTCGTCCGCGCGCGCAGCCTCCTCAAGAGCGACCCGGCCGTGCGCCGCGACGTCCACGAGCGTTTCAGCCACCTCCTGATCGATGAGTTCCAGGACACCGACCCGCTCCAGATCGAGATCGCCACGCTCATCGCCGGCGAAGACGCGGGCGGCGCGCCGCTGCCCTGGCACGATGCCGATGTCGGCGCCGGCCGGCTCTTCTTCGTCGGCGACCCCAAGCAGTCGATCTATCGCTTCCGCAGGGCCGACATCGATCTCTACACGAAGGCGCAAGCGCGCTTCTCGGACGGCACCGTGTACCTCACCCAGAACTTCCGCTCGCTCCAGTCGCTCATCGACTGGACGAACGACACCTTCGGCCACATGATGCGCGACGGCGATGGCCAGGTGCCCTACGTCCCGCTCGACGCCTCGTGGCCGAACAAGGACGTCACCGTGCGCGTGCTGGGCGACGCCGCCGACGAGAACGTCGGCCCGATCCGCGACCGCGAGGCGCGCGAGGTCGCCCGCACGATCCAGGCCGCAAAGACCGAGCGCTGGCCGGTCAACGTCGATGAGCATGGCGAGCGCACAACCCGGCCCGCCAACTACGCCGACGTCGCCATCCTCATGCCCACCCGCACGACGCTCGAGCAGATCGAGCAGGGGCTCGAGGAGTTCAACGTCCCCTACCGCATCGAGAGCCGTTCGCTCGTCTACGACACCCAGGAGGTGCGCGACCTGCTCGCCATCCTGCGCGCCATCGACGACCCGACGGACGAGGTCGCGCTCGTCTCCGCGCTGCGTTCGCCCGCGTTCGCTTGTGGCGACGACGACCTGTTGCGCTACTACCAGGCCGGCGGTCGCTGGGACTACCGTCGCAGCAAGCCGGACCAGCTGCCCGATGATGATCCCGTCGTCGCCGCCACGCGCGCGCTGCTCGACCTCCACCACCGCCGCTGGTGGGAGCCGATCAGCGGCGTCGTCGAAGCCGTGATCCGCGAACGGCGTCTCTTCGAGCTCGCGTTCGCGCGCCGCCGCCCGCGCGAACGCTGGCAGCGCTATCGCTTCGTCCTCGACCAGGCGCGCGCCTTCGCCGAGGCCGGTGGCCGCACGCTGCGCCAGTTCATCGACTGGGCCGAGCGCCAGGCCCAGGAGGGGACCCGCGTCATCGAGACCGTCGTCCCCGACCCCGACGACGACGCCGTGCGCATCATGACCATCCACGCCGCCAAGGGCCTGGAGTTCCCGATCGTCGTCCTCGCCGGGCTCAACGTCGGCAAGGGCCGCACCCGGCACCAGGAAGTCCTCTGGCGTGACGACAACCAGCCGGAGGCCCGCATCGGCGCCAGCCACGCGCGCTTCCAGACGGGCGGCTACGAGCAGCTCGATGACCGCGAACAGCGCATGGACACACAGGAGAAGGTGCGCCTCCTCTACGTCGGCGTCACCCGCGCCCGCGACCACCTCGTCGTTAGCCTCCATCACAAGGCGAAGGACAGCAGCCACGCCTCGCGCCTCCTCGATCGCTGCGGCGCCGCGACGCACCTCTGGCGGCCCGTCGACGTGAGCCAGCAGGCCCCGCTGCCGCTCGAGGACACGCACCCCGTGCGCTTCGACGACAGTCCGGAGCGCTACGACGCCTGGATCGACGCCCGCGCGCAGCGCATCGAGTCGCTGAGCCGCGTCCACGCCGTCTCTGCGACCGAGGTCGCGAAGCAGACGAGCGCATCCGGCGACCCCAACCTCGACAAGGACGCCCCGGTCGAGGAGGTGCCGCCATGGCGGCGCGGTCGCGCCGGTACCGCGCTCGGTCGCGCCGTCCACGCCGTCCTCCAGAGCATCGATCTCGCAACGGGCGCTGACCTCGAGGGCGCGGCCAGCGCGCAGGCCGCCGCCGAGGGCATCGCCGGCCGCGCGGGCGACGTCGCGCGCATGGTATCGACGGCGCTGCAATCGCCGTCCGTCCGGCAGGCGGTCGGCGGCGGCCGCTACTGGCGGGAGCTCTTCGTCTCTGCGCACGTCGACGGCGCCACGGTCGAAGGCTTCGTCGACCTCCTCTACGAGACGCCCGGCGGCCTCGTCGTCGTCGACTACAAGACCGACATCGTCTCCGGCGACGAGCGTCTGGAGGAAGCGCTGGTGCGCTACCGGCCGCAGGGCGCGTCCTACGCGCTCGCGCTGCAGGAAGCGCTCGGCAGGCCGGTCGAACGCTGCGTGTTCCTCTTCGTGCAGCCCCACACCGCGCAGGAGCGCGAGATCGCAGACCTGCCGCTGGCAATCGAGGAAGTGCGCGCCGCCCTACGCCACTGGGACTGGACCGTCACCGGCAGCAGCTGAGCCGCCCCGCCTGTCACCTTGAGCGAGGCCAGGGATCTCTCGCCCCCAACGAGGCCGGCCAACGCCCACCCTTTGTCCTGCTAAGCCGCACCCCCTGTCACCCTGAGCGCAGCGAAGGGTCTATCGCCCCTGCGAGGGCGACCATCACTGACTGACAACTGACAACTGACAACTGACGACTGACTACTGACTACCGTTCTCGCCCGCGCGGCCGTCCCGCGTCGCGCGCTCGATGAAGTCGATGATCACCGAGTTCACCAGCTCCGGCTGCTCCAGGTGGAACGCATGCCGCAGCCCTTCGAACACGCGCAGCTCCGCCGCCGCGATGCGCTCCGCGAGGATGAACGAGTTCTGCGGGTCGATCAGCGTGTCCTCGTCGCCCGTGATCACCAGGGTCCGGTGGCGGATCTGGTCCAGCCGGTCGTAGATGTCGTGCGACGAGACCGCGTCGGCCTGGCTGCGAAGGCCGTGCGGCGTCGGCGGGAAGCGGATCAGCGAGAGCACGAAGTCCTGCAGGTGGCTCTCCGACTTCGCCAGGGCTTCCTCGGTCCACAGACGCTTCAAGAACTCCGAGAACCACTCCAGGTCGGCGTCGCCCGTTGCGCTCCACTCGCGAAACGACTCGATGTCACGGTGGAGCCGGTCCAGGCCCGCGGCGCGCTTGCCTCCCGCGGTCGTGCAGCCGAGGATGAGCGCGCCCACGCGCTCCGGGTGGCTGGCCGCCAGCTCCTGCGCCACCATCCCGCCCATGGAGATGCCGAACACGTGCGCCCAGGGGATCCCCAGCGCGTCCAGCAGGCCCGCGGCGTCCGCAGCCATCTCCGTGATGCTGTACGGCCCCTCGGGCGCCGACGTCCGCCCCACACCGCGATTGTCGAACGCGATGACGCGGTGCCGCTCCGCCAGGCCGGCCAGCTGCGGGTGCCACGTCGCCGCGTTGCCGCCCCAGCCCATGATGAGCAAGAGTGGCTCGCCTGCGCCGTGCTCCTCGTAGTAGAGTTCGATCCCGTTTGCCGAAACTGTACCCATCCCACCTGCTCCGCATGCATGTGCGCGTGCGAGCGAAACTCGCCTGCAGGAGGATCGGCCAAAAGGAGGACGTTCGAGAGAGAGCGCTCAGACGGAGCGCACGGAAAGCCATTGGTCCATGGTGGGCCAGAGACGTTGGAGCGCGTTCGAGCCCGCGATCAGGCTCACGTGGCCGCCCCGCACCAGCAGCTCCTGCTTGTCGTGGCTGCCGACGGCGTCGATCATCGGCCTTGTCGCGTCGTACGGCGCGATGTGGTCGAACTGGGCCATCGCGTTCATCACGGAGCAGCGCACGTTCTGCAGGTTGATGCAGCGCCCGCCCAGCGAGAGCTCGCCCTTCAGGAGCTTGTTGTTCCACATCAGCTCCTTGGTCATTTGCCGAAAGCACTCGCCGGGAAAGGGGATCTGGTCCTGCGCCCAGTTGTAGCGGATGCGCCAGTTGTAGACGTACTGCGGGTCCCAGAGGTTCTCCCACAGGCGCAAGTACCCCGTCGGCCGCTCCAGCGGGCGGAGCAGCTCCAGCGAGCTGCGGATGAACTGCGCCGGCACGTTGCCGTACGTGTCGAC
>JBBDNH010000082.1:0-6314 GCA_040877745.1 Dehalococcoidia bacterium | reverse complement strand
TGGGCCGATCGGCCCCTCTTGGGCAGTGTGCGCTCAGCGTCTATCATGGGTCGTGCGGCGCGACGCCGAGAGGAGCGTATGGCAAACGGACCCAACGACCATCTCGTCCCAGCCGACCAGCTCTATCGCCCCTGCGATCCCGAAGCCCTCGGGTTCGAGACCACGGCCGAGGTCTCTCCTCTCGATGGCACTGTCGGCCAGGAGCGCGCCCTGCATTCGCTCGAGTTCGGCCTCGACATCGCCGCGGACGGCTACAACCTCTTCGTCGCGGGACCGACCGGCACCGGGCGCATGTCCACGCTGCGCGCCGTTGTGCGCACGATCGCCGAAGGGCGGCCGCATCCACCGGACTGGTGCTACGTCCATAACTTCCGCGACCATCGCCAGCCGTCCGTCCTCAGCCTGCCGGCCGGCCGCGGGCAGGCCTTCGCTCGCGACATGGCCGAGTTCGTCGTCGCCGCGCGGAAGGAGATCCCGGGCCACTTCGACAGCGAAGCCTATACTGAGCGGCGCGAGGAGCTGGGCCGCGCCCTGCAGACGCAGCGCGACCAGGCCTTCGCTGCCGTCGACCAGGAGGCCAGGCAGCGCGGCTTCACCATCAACACGACGCCCATGGGCATCGCGACCGTCCCACTCAAGGAGGACGGCGAGCCGATGAGCCGCGAGGAGTTCGCCCAGCTACCCGATGAGACACGACGCGAGCTGCAGGCGCGCGGAGAGGGGCTTCAGTCGCTGATCTCGCAGGCAATGCTCCAGACGCGCCGTCTGGAGAAGGAGGCGCAGGCCCAGCTGGTCGAGCTGGACAAGGCGGTGGCTCTCTTCGCCGTCACGCCCCTACTCGACGAGCTACGCCAGGAGTACATCGACATCCCGAAGGCGATCGAATACCTGGAGCAGGTCGAGGACGACATCGTCGACCACCTCGACATGTTCCGCTCGACCGAGCCGGAAGCCAGCCCGTTCCCCATGCTGCGCCCATCGCCGGAGGACTTCCTCTCCCGCTACCAGGTGAACGTCATCGTCTCGCGGGACGAGGCACGCGGAGCGCCCGTGGTGATCGAGGAGAACCCCACGTACTACAACCTCTTCGGCCGCGTCGACTACCGCTCCCAGCTCGGCGCGGTCTCCACGGACCACACGATGATCAAGGCGGGCGCAGTCCACCGCGCCAACGGCGGCTACCTCATCCTGCAGGCGCTCGATGTGCTTGGGGCACCGTTCCTCTGGGACACGCTCAAGCGCACGTTGCGCTGCCGCGAAGCGCGCATCGAGAACCTGGGCGAGCAGTACAGCGCGATCCCCGTCGCCACGCTCAACCCCGAGCCGATCCCGCTCGACGTCAAGGTCGTCCTCGTCGGCGGGCCCTGGATCTACTACACGCTCCAGCGCGCGGACGAGGACTTCCGCAAGCTCTTTCGCGTCAAGGCCGACTTCTCCGTCGACATGGACCGCAGCGACGATTGCATCGGCCTCTACGCTCGCTTCATCAGCAGCCGCGCTCACGACGAGGGTCTTCGGCCGTTCCACAAGACCGCCGTCGCGCGCGTCGTCGAGTTCGGTTCTCGACTTGTCGAACATCAAGGCAAGCTCTCAACCCGCTTCATCGAGATCGCCGACCTGCTCACCGAGGCCGACTTCTGGGCGGGGAAGGAAAGCGCCGAGACGGTGCTCGGTGGGCACGTGGACCGCGCGATCGACGAGAAGACCTATCGTTCGAACCTGCTCGAGGAGCGCGTCCGGGAGCTGATCGCGGAGGGCACGATCACCATCGACACGACCGCGGCGGAAGTGGGCCAGGTGAACGGCATCTCGGTGCTCGACCTCGGCGACTATCGCTTCGGCCGGCCGAGCCGCATCACGGCGCGTGTCTCTCTGGGCCGCGGGCAGGTGGTGAACATCGAGCGCGAGATCCAGATGTCCGGCAAGATCCACAGCAAGGGCTTCGCCATCGTCAACGGCTACCTGCACGGCCGCTACGGGCAGGAGCGCCCGCTCTCCCTCTCAGCATCGATCGGCTTCGAGCAGACGTACGATGAAATCGACGGCGACAGCGCGGCTTCGGCAGAGCTCTACGTCCTCCTATCAGCGCTCGCCGAAGCGCCGCTGAAGCAGGGCATCGCCGTAACCGGCTCGGTCGACCAGTGGGGCGACGTCCAGGTCGTCGGCGGCACGAACGAGAAGATCGAGGGCTTCTTCGCCGTCTGCAAGGCCAAGGGGCTCACGGGCGAGCAGGGCGTCGTCCTCCCTCGAGGGAACGTTCGGCACCTGATGCTGCACCGCGACGTCGTCGACGCGGTGCGCGATGGCACGTTCCACATCTGGGCCGTATCGACCGTCGATGAGGGTATCGAAGTGCTGACGGGCATCCCCGCGGGCGCGCCCGATAGCCGCGGGCGCTATCCGAGTGGTACCATCAACCGGCGTGTGACCGACGCGCTCGCGCGCATGGCCCGGCGCGTCGAGGCGGCGGGCCGCGCGCAGCGGAAGAAGGACAAGAGCGCGGACGACGAGACCGAGGACCAATAGACGAATCTAGCCGTCTGGCCCCTCAATCTGCGCCGAACGGCCCTTCGGCGCGCTTCGCCCAACGTGCCAGAATCTAGGTGGAGGCGACCGCCATGATGAAGCATCTACTTGTTCCACTCGACGGTTCCGAGCTCGCCGAGGAGGCGCTGCTGATCGCCGGCAACCTCGCCGAGGCGCTCGACGCCGAGATCACGCTCGTCCGCATCGTTCCGCCGCCGGTGCCGGGCCGCTTCTACGCGCCGAACCTCCTGGAGCAGATGCAGGAGGCGCAGGCGAAGGAAGCGGAGGCATACCTCGCATCGGTCGCGAAGCGCCTCGCGGACGACCGTCTGAGCAAGGTCTCCACGCACGTCCTCACCGGCGAGGCCGCCACCACGATCATCCGCTTCGTCAACCAACATGCCTGCGACCTCATCGTGATGGGCTCGCACGGGCTGGGCGGCGTGGGGTGGCACGTGTTCGGCAGCGTGGCGCAGAAGGTGCTGCACTCGTCCGCCTGTCCGGTCCTGATCGTCCGGCCCAAGGGCGAGGAGTGGGAACGCGAAGAGGAGTTGGAGGAACAGGACACCGACCGGACCCTGCTGAGCGAGTTGCGCGGCGGCAGCCGCGAGTCCTGAGCGAAGGAGCTACTTGTGAGTGAACCCCTGATCGTCGTTGCGCTGGACGGCTCGGAGCTGTCCGAACGTGTCTTGCCATTCGCGACCACCTTCGCCAAGGCGACGGCCGCCAGAATGTTGCTGCTCACCGTGTGGGAGGAGGGCGAGCGGGCGCTGATCACGAGCCTGCCCGGCGAGTCCGAAGGCATCTTCAAGCTCGGCGAAGAGCACTGGGAGCAGTACCTGGCCGGTCTGGCGAAGGCCACGCAGGCCAGCGGCGTCGACGTGGAGGCCGCAGTGGTCATCGGCGACGCGGGAGAGGAGATCCTGCGCGAAGTCGAACGGCGCGACCCTCGCCTGCTTGTCGTCGCGACGCATGGCCGCTCCGGTCTGAGCCGCTGGCGCTACGGGAGCGTCGCGGCCCGGCTCGCGCGCGAGGCGCCCGTACCAACGCTGATCGTGGGGCCGGCCCCGCTTGAGGACAAAGCGCGGGACGGCGCAGTCCGGCGCATCCTCGTCCCGCTCGACGGCTCTCCCCTGGCGGAGACGGCGCTGCGGCCCGCCGTTGAGCTTGCGGAGACCTTCGGCGCCGACCTGCTCCTGGCGCAGGCGCTCCAGTGGGCCACGCAGGCGTTCGTCTATGGCGTGCCGGAGGTGGACGTATCGAGAATCGACCTCGAGCTCACCAAGGCGTCCGAGGAGTACCTTGCCAAGACGCGCGATAGCCTCCAAACGGAGCGGCCTGTGCGAACCAGCGTGCTGCACGGCCCGCCCGCCGACGCGCTCATCGCCGCGGTCGAAGCCGAGAACATCGACCTCGTCGTGATGACGTCGCACGCCCGGGGCGGCCTCGCGCGGGCCGTGCTCGGCAGCGTTGCGGACCGGCTCCCGCACGGCAAGGCGCCGGTGCTCATGATCCGCCCGGAGGAGATCGCCAGCTTCACCCACAAGGCGTCGCCGGGGCGCTACTGCCACGCGTGCGGACGCGCCTCGGCCTTCGTCGAAGTGCTGCCCGAAGAGCGCTGCCGTCGCTGCGGGCAGCACCTCCACGTGTGCCAGAACTGCGTCTACTTCGACGGCGTCGCGTGCCTGCTACAGCGCCCGGAGCTCCACGACGCGGTGCCCGGCCGCGACTGCCCGTACTTCCAATTCCGCGAGTCGGCGTCGCCGGAGGAGGCGAAGCGCCGGGCGAGCGACCAACGCGCATAGGACGAAAGGGAGCAGCATCGATGGGAAGACTGGATGACAAGGTAGCCGTCATCACGGGTTCGGCTTCGGGCATCGGCCGCGCGACGGCGTTGCGGTTCGGCGCTGAGGGCGCGAAGGTCGTCGTCGCGGACTGGCAGGAGCCTGCGGGCAACCAGGTCGCCGACGATGTCCGCTCGAAGGGCGGCGAAGCGACGTTCGTCAGGACCGACGTCTCCAGCCCGGACGACGTCCAGCGCATGATCGACACGGCCGTGGAGAACTACGGGCGGCTAGACGTGCTGTTCAACAACGCCGGCGTCGAGGGCGAACAAGCGCCCACGGGCGATTGCACGCTGGAAAACTGGGACCGCGTAATCAACATCAACCTGAAGGGCGTGTTCCTCGGCATGAAGTACGGAATCCAGGCCATGCTGAAGACCGGCGGCGGTTCGATCATCAATACCGCCTCCGTCGCCGGGCTCGTCGGCTTCCGGGGCATCCCGGCATACTCCGCCTCAAAAGGCGGCGTCGTGCAGCTCACCAAGACGGCCGCGCTGGAGTACGCCCAGCAGAACATTCGGGTGAACGTGATCTGCCCGGGCGTGATCTGGACGCCCATGGTCGAGCGTTTCACCGGCGCAAGCGACGAGGTGCGCCGGGCAATGGAGCAGCTGGAGCCGGTCGGCCGCCTTGGCACGGCCGACGAGGTGGCCAACCTGGCGCTCTTCCTCGCCTCCGATGAGTCGAGCTTCTGCACGGGCGCGCCGTTCCTCGTCGACGGC
This sequence comes from Dehalococcoidia bacterium, assembly GCA_040877745.1. GTDB lineage: Bacteria > Chloroflexota > Dehalococcoidia > DSTF01 > RBG-16-68-14 > JBBDNH01. The sequence goes on along the minus strand of JBBDNH010000082.1, from coordinate 1,222 downwards.
GGCTTCGTCGCCGCGTAGCTGGCGCCACCATCCCGGCATGCTAGTCTGAGCACGGAGATCGTGACATGCCCGAACGCCTAGCCGCGCGCGCCGACGAGATCATGAGCACCGACGTGCTCACGGTCGGCAGCGACACGCCCGTCACCGAGGTTGTGCAGCTTCTTGCAGACGAGAACGCCTCCTGCGTCGTGGTGGTCAACGACGATGGGAAGCCCACAGGCATCGTGAGCGAGCGGGATCTGCTCGTGCTGGCCAAGACCGGCGAACAGCGGCTGGCGGGCATGCTGAGCCGATTGCTGCAGGAGGAGCATCACACCTTCGATGCCCTGCGCCAGATCCGCAAGAGTGCGGCACTAGGCGTGGCCGACATCGCGAGCACGCCGGCGCAGTGCGCCGACGCCGCGATGACCGTGGGCCAGGTAGCCGCGCTCATGGACAAGTTCGACTATCGCCAGTTGCCGGTGGTCCGGGACGGCAAGGTCGTTGGCATCGTCACCCGCCAGGAGGTCGTGAAAGCCATCGCTGGCGAGGCCTAGGCCGTGGCCTGGCTGATCTTCTTCGCCGCTGCTGCCGCCATCTTCGTCGCGGGCCAGGCCCTTGCGCGACATGGCACGGTTATCGCCGAACGTACCGGCATTGGTCACGTCTGGGTCGGCGCGCTACTCGTTGCCGGCGCCACTTCCCTGCCCGAGCTGACGATCGACAGCGTCGCGGTGGTCCAGAATGCCCCCAATCTCGCAACGGGCGACCTCTTCGGCAGCAATATGGCGAACATGGCGGTGCTGGCGATCGTCGCGCTCGCGTTCGAACGCGCGCGGGTCATCCAGCGCGAAGCACTGGGCATCGTCCTGGCCGCCTCCTCAGCGATCGTCCTAACGGGCCTGGCCAGCATGTTCATCGTGGCGCGGCTGGACCACAGTATCGCCGGAGCGTTTGGCTACGGCTCGGTCGCGCTGTTCGCCGCCGTGATCGCCAGCGCCTCGCTACTGCCGGGCTATCGCGCGGCGATTGGCGACCCGGGCCCGCCGCACGAGGACGCGGACCGGCGGGCGAGCCTCCGGCGTTCGGCCATGGTGTTCGTTGGGGCGACAGTCGTCATTTTCGCCACGGCTCCGCTCCTTGTCAACGCCGCCGAGGACGTCGCAGAGATCACGGGGCTCGCCGAGACCTTCGTCGGTGTGGTCATGCTGGCGGTCGCCACGTCGTTGCCAGAGCTAGCGAC
>JBBDNH010000081.1:0-1233 GCA_040877745.1 Dehalococcoidia bacterium | reverse complement strand
CTCGTGGGCGTGAGCACGTTCGGCATCCAGGGGAACACCACGCTTGGCTCGATCGCCTTCCGTTGCGACGAGCAGGGCTCGAGCGCGCTTTCGATCACACTGCATGTGTTCGCGGACGCGACGCTCGCCGAGCCGGTGCCGATCAGCGCATCGACGCAGGCAGGGACGTTCACTTGCACGACCGGCTCCGGTCCGCAGCCGACGCCCACCCGGACGCCCACACCTGGCTCGGGCGCGCTGGACGGCGACGTGAATTGCGATGGGCGCGTGGACAGCGTCGATTCGGCGCTCGTCCTGCAATACAGCGCGGGCTTCATCAACTCGCTGCCGTGCCCGCAGAACGGCGACGTGAACGGCGACGGACAGATCAACGCGATCGACGCAACGCTGATCCTGCAGATCGTCGCCGGGTTTATCTAGGCGGAACGTCTAGGAGCGCTTGCTAAGGCGTCCTTCCGCTGGAAGGGCGCCTTACTCTTCGTACGGCGTTGCCTCGGCAAGGCGACGTCCGTACATGCGATCGTAGTACTCGCGATACTGGCCGGACTTAATTGGCTCCCACCAGTCACGATGCTCGCGATACCACTCGACGGTCTTCTGGAGCGCGGCGTCGAAGTCGTGCTTGGGCGCCCAGCCGAGCGCGCGCATCTTCTGCGAATCCATGCTGTAGCGCTGGTCGTGGCCCGGACGGTCTTCGACGAAGCGGATCAGCGTCGTGGGCTTCTCGAGCATGGTGAGGATGGCCTGCACGACCTCGATGTTGGCGCGCTCGTTGTCCGCGCTGATGTTGTACGCCTCCCCAAGCTCGCCCTTGTGCAGGAGCAGGTCGAGCGCCTCGCAGTGGTCGTCGACGTAAAGGCGGTCGCGGATCTGCAGTCCCTGGCCGTACACGGGCAGCGGCTCGTCGTCGAGCGCGTTTGTGACGAACAGCGGGATTGCCTTCTCCGGGTACTGGCGCGGGCCGATGTTGTTCGCCGGCCGCGCGACGACGATCGGGAGGCCGTACGTCTCGCGGAAGGCGTGGCACTGGAGCTCGCCGCCGGCCTTGCTCGCTGCGTAGGGGCTGCGCGGCCGGAAGGGGTCGGCCTCGGTGAAGCGCTGGTCGCCGACCGATTGGCCGTAGACCTCGTCCGTCGAGATGTGCAGGAAGCGCTCGACGCCGTTCTGGCGCGCGGCCTCCAGCAGCACAAAGACGCCGAAGACATCGGTCTGGATGAACGCGCCGGTGTCTTC
>JBBDNH010000080.1:0-6376 GCA_040877745.1 Dehalococcoidia bacterium | reverse complement strand
CCCTTCTACCACGACGATGACTTCGACAACATCGAGGGCGTCTACCTCATCGCCGGCGGCGCGTTCTGGGTGCTCGAGCACGCGAACGAGGTGGTCGCTTTCGGTGGCGTCCTGCGCATCGACGACACCACGGCGCGCCTGCGTCGCTTCCGCGTCCGCGCGGACTGGCGACGTCGCGGCCTGGCGACGCTGCTTCTCACCAAGGCCGAGCGCTTCTGCCGCGAGCGCGGCTACACGACCATCACGCTCGGCACCACCGACGTCCAGCAGGCGGCCCAGGCCCTCTACCGCAAGCACGGCTACGTCGAAGTGGGCGAACAGTGGTTGCGCGATGATCTGCGCGAGATCGAGTTCGCCAAGGAGCTCCCCTAATGGAGCGCCTACCGCTCTCCGGCGTGCGCGTGCTCGACTTCTCGAAAGTGTGGGCCGGTCCCTACGGCACGCGGCTCCTCGGCGACATGGGCGCCGAGGTGATCAAGGTCGAAGGCCCCAACGCGTGGGACATGACGCGCTCGCTCGCCCTCCTGCCGCGCGGCACCGAGCGCATCTACAACAAGTCCGCCTACTTCAACCACTACAACCGCAACAAGTATGGCTGCTCCCTCGACGTGAGCAGCCCGCGCGGCCACGAGCTCGCACTGCGTCTCGTCGCCCGCTCCGACATCGTCATCGAGAACTACCGCTCGGACGTGCTCGCGAACCTCGGTCTGGAGTACGAGACCCTGCGCTCCGCGCGCGACGACATCATCCTCGTCTCGATGCCCAGCCACGGCCTCTGGGGGCCCGACGCGCACCGCGTTGCCTACGGCACCCACGTCGAGCAGCTCGCCGGCCTCGTTTCGCTCAGCGGCTACGAGGACGGCGGCCCGCAGCGCAGCGGCATCTCCTACGGCGACCCCATGGCCGGCGCCATGGCCGCCGCCGCGACCATCGCCGCGCTCCTCCACCGGCGCTGGACCGGCCGCGGCCAGCACATCGAGGTCGCCCAGTGGGAGGCGTTCCTTCCGTTCATCGGCGAGTTCTTCGTCGAGTACAGCATGACCGGCCGCGTGCCGCCGCGTCTGGGTAACCACCACGCATCGATGGCGCCCCACGGCGCGTACCCCTGTGCCGGCGACGACACCTGGCTCGCGATCGCCGTCGGCACCGACGCCGAGTTCGCGTCGCTCTGCGATGTCATGGGCCGGCCTGAGCTCGCGACCGACGAACGCTTCTGCGACGTCGTCTCGCGCCACCGAGGCCAGGACGCGCTCGACGAGATCGTCTCGGCGTGGACGCGCACCCTGCCGAGCGGCGAAGCAGCCGCGCAGCTCCAGGCCGCCGGCGTCTCCGCGATGCCCGTGCTCGAGATGCCCGCCCTTTTCGCCGACCCCCACCTCGCCGAGCGCGGCTTCTGGGAGGAGCACGCCCACCGCGATGCCGGAGTCTGGAGCATCGACGGGCCGGCGTGGCGCTTCGACCGCACGCCGCCGCACGTCCGCCTGCCCGCGCCCAGCTTCGGCGAGCACAACGGCTACGTCTTCCGCGACCTCCTCGGCCTGAGCGACGACGAAGTCGCCGAGCTAGAGCGCGATGGCGTCACCTCGCGCGAACCGGCCCCCGGCCAGGACGAATAGGCAGCAGATCGTGTAGCAGATCGTGTAGGGACAGAGCTTTAGCTCTGTCCTCGTCCGTCCCCCACCAAACGATCCACGACCTCACGCACCGCCTCCCCCGCATCTCCGTCCGCCGCCACCACGACCACCTCCATCATCTCCCTGCCCTCCAACCCATCGAGCGCCACGTCCCCCTCGACCGCTACCCCGAGGTCGAGCGCGCCCAGCTCGCCCTCCGCCCTTGCAACAGCGTCCCGGAGCTGGCCCCCGTCCGACGCATCGATCGCCAGCGCGACGCCCTTGCGGTTCATCGCCCACAGCTCGTTCAGCGCCGAGTTAATCGCGAACTCCGCCTTGGTATCGCGTGTCAGGCTCGCGATCGCGACGTCCGCGCCGCGTTCCGCCAGCCCGACGGCGATCGCGCGGCCGAGCGCCGTCTCGCCGCCCAAGACGAGCACGCGCTTGCCAGCGAGTGTTTGGTCCGACATCACGCCTCGTCGAAGTCGAACGCCGGCGGAAAGATCACGCGGCCGCGGTAGCGCCCGTCATACGACGGCAGCGGGAGGACCATGAACGCCGCGTCCGGCACCTGATCGTTTGGTGGCTCCAGGCCATAGTCGCGCGCACGACGGAAGCCGAATTGGGGATAGTACGCAGGAATGCCTTCGACGACGATCATCGGCTCGCCGCGCGCCGTCGCCCGTTCGATCCCCGCCTCGACCAGCGCCTTGCCGACGCCCGACCGCTGCCGCTCCGGGTCGACCACAAGGGGTGAGAGCAGCAACACTTGCAGGTTCTGCTCGCCATCGAGCTTCACGTAGCTGAACATGATCTGGCCGGCCACCTCGCCGTCTGCCTCAGCCACGAGCGCCAGCTCCGGGACGTAGCCCTCCGACGCCCGGATGTCCTCGACGAGCTTCGCCTCCAGCCGCCGCCCGAACGCCGCCTCGACCAGCTGCGCGATGCGCTCGTAGTCGGCCGGCGTCTCTGCGCGGATGATCGGTGGAGGCCCCGCCTCACTCGCGTTCAAGAGCCGTCATCCCGCCGAATGTCACTGATCAGCCACTGCCCATCTCGCTCTTCGAAGTAGACCGCCACCGGGGGCTCTCCGTGATACCGAGTTGGGTCGAACGTGATCGGCTCCGCTTCGCCGCACGCAAGGCCATCCTCACAAATCGCCGTCCAGTAGTTGCCTGGCGCGGCGTCCATACCGACGCCTCGAGCTACCGAAACGAGCTCATCATCGGTTACACGCTCCAGCGCGCCGGACTCATCACCAACACTTAGAGCGTGTAGAAACTCAACAAGCGTGGCATATGGCGCAGGCAGCGCCTGGGCGCTCACTCGAACGTAGTCGTCTCCATCTCGCTGCCAAGTATCGACGAAGTAGCGATGCGGGCCAGAGTTCGACTCGTGCAAGACGTCGGACAGCTCATCATATCCGTCGACCCAAGAGTCGCTCCTAACGACCAACTCGCTAGTGTCGCCACTCGGGAACTCGACACGCCCATGGGAGCCGCGCCAGTCCTCGTCTGCGCCGGAGTCCCACACCACGCGCCACGCATCTTCCTCCAGCCGCAGCAGGGCGAAGCGAGCTGTCGGGCTGCCGGAGCCAAAGGCGGTCGCGTCATACACGATCCCGAGCTCACGAGGACTCCCGGGCTTCTCATTGAGAACGGCCTGCATCACCACGGAGTCCGGAGCAGACAGTGTCCCCCGCACGACATCTGTGGGAGACGCCAGCACCTGACTCCGCCCCTCATAGTCCTCCATCCAGATGATCGTGTGGTGTCCGTACGCAGGCCCGGTGACGACGACAACGCGGTCGAAGAAGCCCAAGCTACCTTGTCCTTCCGCGACAACAGCAACGATGCCGCGATCAAGCCTGGCCCCCTGGTTCCCGCCGCCGATGGGACGCGCGGTTGGTGTCGGAACGCTTGGATCCGAAGTCGGCGTCTCGGCGACAAGCTGGGCCTGTCGGTCTTCCGTATCACAAGCCGGGCTCAGCGCGAGCATTGGAATCGCCAAAGCCGTAACCGCGAGGAAGACTGTCAGCGGATGGCGATACCACGCTGGTGCCATTGTACGGTTCTCCTATGTCGTGCCGGTGCCGCCTCACGACCAGCATACCAGGGATGCTTCAGGGTCCAGGCCCGGACAGCAGCGCCCGCACGCCCGCCGCGAACGCCGCCGTATCCAGCGTCGGCGCGATATCCAGGTCGCCGAGCTGGTGGTGCCAGAACGACGGCGCGGGCGGTGCGTCGCCCCACGTCGCGCCTGCGGGATAAGCCAGGTACACGTCCCACGCCGGCGAGCCCTTCGGCAGGCCGAGCACCCGCGCGAACAGCGGCGGCAGCGCCTTCTGCGCGTCCCAGAAATGCGCCGCGCGCGCGTCCTGCGCGAGCGACATGCTCTCGCGCGCCGCCGCCTCGCTATCGTCCGGCAGGATCGGCACCCACACGACGTACGCGCGCAACGACGCGTCGTCGATCTGGTCGAGCACGTCGGTCTGCATGGCAGAGGCCCCCTGCCAGCACATGTCTCAGGTCGGCGAGGTGAGGATCAAGATCCTCGCCCGGCCGGCGTCAGCGTTGAAGGCATCCCTCAGGGCTGATGCGTCGCCATCGAGGATGATCACGGCCAGCTTCTATCTCTCCACCGCGGACTGTCCGCCAGGCCAGACTCGCTGCAGCGAGAAGTCCCGGCTTGCGCTCCCTCACCCCAGGCTAGCACTCGCCTCGAACGTTCGTCGGAAAGCGCCCCTCTCCCTCGCGAGGGAGAGGGACGGGGGTGAGGGAGGTGAGGATCAAGATCCTCGTCCGGCCGGCTTCCGCGTTGAAGGCATCCCTCAGGGCTGATGCGTCGCCATCGAGGATGATCACGGCCAGCTTCTATCTCTCGACCGCGGACTGTCCGCCAGGTCAGACTCGCTGCAGCGAGAAGCCCCGGCTTGCGCGCCCTCACCCCAGGCCAGCACTCGCCTCGAACGTTCGTCGGCAAGCGCCCCTCTCCCTCGCGAGGGAGAGGGGACGGGGGTGAGGGAGGGAACCATCCGCCATCCGGTTATCCGTTCACCATCCGTTGACAGCCTCACAGGTGCACGGTCAGCCCGCCATCGACGAACAGCACCTGGCCCGTCACGTACCCCGACGCGTCCGACGCCAGATACACCGCCAGCGGCGCGACCTCGTCCGGCCTGCCCGGGCGTTTCATCGGGATGAAGCGCACGGTCTGGTTCGTCTCGGGGTTCGGGTCGCCCAGCGCCGCCGAGTCCTCCATCCAGCCCCGCGCGATCGCGTTCACCGTGATACCCTCGGCCGCCCACTCCTGCGCCAGCGCCCGCGTCAGGTTCAGCACGCCGCCCTGCGCCGCGCAGTAGGCCGACGCGTTCGACAGTCCGCGCTCGCCCAGCGCCGACGCCACGTTGATGATCCGCCCGCGCGCCGGGCCATCCTGCTTCAGCATCTCCTTGCCGGCCGCGCGGCAGACGAAGAAGGTCGCGCTCAGGTTCTGCGCAAGCACGTTCGCCCACTCGGCGTCGGTCACCTTCGTCGCCGGCTTGCCGAGGAACGCGTCCGAGGCGTTCACCAACACGTCGATGCCGCCAAGCTCCTTCGCCACCTGGCGCACCATCACCTGCGCGCCCTGCCCCGACGCGACGTCGGTCGTCTGCTCGATCGCCGTGCGGCCCAGGTCGCGTACCTCGCGCGCGGCCTTGCGCACGTCCATCGCCTGCTGCGCGTTCGTGCCGCACAGCGCGATGTCGGCGCCGGCCTCCGCGAGCGCCAGCGCGATCGCGTGCCCGGCGCCCGTCGCCGCGCCGACCACCAGCGCTCGCTTCCCGGTCAGGTCGTACGCATCCAGGCTGCGCTTCGCGTTCGGCCACTCAGCAACGGTCATCGGTCGTTCCCTTCAGCCACAGATAGGCACAGATGATCACAGATAGCGACGGGACCGTCAGTACATCTGTGTCCATCTGTGCGCATCTGTGGCCATGAACCCTCTGCGTTCATCTGTGGCTACTCCACCTCTGGCGCGAAGCCCACCGGCGCCACGCCGCCCGACAGCCCGCCGCCGTCGATGATGAAGCCCTGCCCCGTCACGTAGGACGACGCGTCCGACGCCAGGTACACCGCCAGCGGCCCCAGCTCCCACGCCTCGCCGATGCGCTGCACCGGGAAGTAGCGCGCCCGAGCGCCCATGAGCGCCGCCGCCTGCTCGTTCTGAGGCGGCCGCTGCGCGACGTAGCCCGGGATGATGCAGTTCGCGCGGATGTTGTGTCGCTGCAGCATCACCGCGAGCGACTTCGTGAACGCGATGACGCCCGCCTTCGCCGCCCCGTACGCGAACCCCTGCGGGTTCCCGCGCAGCCCCGTCCCCGACGCGACGTTGATGATTACGCCGCCCTCGCCGCGCTCGACCATCGCCTTCGACGCCGCGCGCGCGCAGTAGAACGCGCTCGACAGATTCACGTCTACCGTGTCGCGCCAGTCGTCGTCGGTCACGTCCCAGAACTCCGAGCCCTGCCCGCGCGCGTCGCCGATACCCGCGTTCGACAGCATCACGTCAATCTTGCCGAACTCGTCGACGCACGACTGAACGAGCGCGTCGCATTTCGCCGAGTCGCGCACGTCCGTCGGCACGGCGATCGCCTTGCGGCCGAGCGCGCGGATCGCCTCCGCCGTGGCGTCGATCTGCGTGTTCGTGCGCGCCGCGCAGACGACGTCCGCGCCGGCCTCCGCGAGCGCCAGCGCCATCTGCTGCCCGAGACCTCGCCCCGC
>JBBDNH010000079.1:0-6464 GCA_040877745.1 Dehalococcoidia bacterium | reverse complement strand
CCCCCCCCCCCCCTACACCTCCCGAGTCCCCGACATCTCCTATTGCCCCATACCCACGTCCTCGCTACCATGTTCTGGCTATGGACCTCAGCGCCACCGTGCTCGATCTGAAGCCGAACCCGAACGTCGAAGAGTTCGGGCCGGGCGACACCGTGCGCGTGCACGCCAAGGTCGTCGAGGGCGAGCGTGAGCGCATCCAGGTCTTCGAGGGCGCGGTGATCCGCCGGCGCAACGCCGGCTCCAGCTCGAACTTCACCGTCCGCCGCGTCGCGCACGGCGTGGGCGTGGAGCGGACGTTCCCGATCTACTCGCCCCGGCTCGAGAAGGTCGAGGTCGTGCGGCGAGGCAAGGTGCGCCGCGCGAAGCTCTACTACCTGCGCGGGCGCACCGGCAAGGCCGCCCGCATCAAGGAAGCCGCGCGCCAGCGCTAAAGCCGCGGGCTGGCCGCAGCGCCTTCCCCTAGCCCCTTCCGCCTGCTCCTGCTACTCTAATAGCCGCACTGCACTGCATCATTGCGCGCTTAGGAGGCATCGTGGCAGTCCTACCGATCCGCATGGCCGGCGACCCCGTCCTTCGCCAGAAGGCGAAGAAGGTCAGCAAGATCGACGACTCCATCCAGAAGCTCATCGACGACATGATCGAAACGATGCGCGACGCTCCCGGTGTCGGACTCGCCGCGAACCAGGTCGGCGTGCCGCTGCGCGTGATCGTGATGGAGATCCCGGAGTTGGACGACCGCGAGCAGCCCAGGCGCGACCTCTACGTGCTGATCAACCCGCAGATCGTGAAGCGCTCCGGCGAACGCCGACTGGACGAGGGCTGCCTCTCCATTCCCGGCTACCACGCGGAGGTGCCGCGCTCGGTCAACGTGTCGGTGAAGGGCTTGAACCGCGAGGGCAAGGAGGTCCGCATCAAGGCCGAGGACAACCTCCTCGCAGAAGCGATCGAGCACGAGGTCGACCACACGAACGGGATACTTTACATCGACCACCTGGAGAGCATGGACGAGCTCGTCAAGGTGGGCGACGACGAAGAAGAGGCAGAGGCCGAGGAGGGCGAGCAAGAGGTAGAGGCCCCCAGCGCCCGGGGCCGGTCATGACTCGCCGCGCCATCCCTCTCGATCCTGAGGTTCGCTCCCTCCTCCTCGCGGCCGCGCGCGACATGCTGTCGGGCCAAGCCGGCTATCTCGTGGGCGGCTCGCTGCGTGATTCGCTGCTCGGACGGCGGATCGTCGACCTCGACCTCGCGGTCGGCGGGGATGCGCCGACATTTGCGCGTGCGCTCGCCAGGCGGCTGGACGGCCACTTCGTGACGCTCGACGACGAGCGCGGCACCTCGCGCATCGTGCTCGAAGACGGTCCGGTGCGCGTGATCGACGTCGCGGAGCTGCGCGGCGACATCGAGACCGACCTCGGTCTGCGCGACTTCACAGTCGACGCCATCGCCGCGCCTATCGACGAGGTCGCCGTCGGAGAGGACGTCGAGCTGATCGACCCGCACGGCGGACTCAGCGACATCGAAGCGCGCGTCGTGCGGCTGGTATCGGAGCAGGCGCTGGTGGACGACCCGCTGCGGCTGCTGCGCGCCGTCCGGCTCTGCGCCCAGCTCGAGTTCGATCTCGCGCCGGAGTCGGCGGACGCGATACGAATGCACGCGGCGCTCATCTCAGAGCCCGCGGCCGAGCGCCAGCGCGACGAGCTCGCTCGCTGCCTGGCGACCGACCGCGCGGCTGCCGCGCTGCGACTGATGGACGGCCTGGGCCTGCTGGAGCGCCTGCTGCCCGAGATCACGGCCGGGCGCGGCGTGACGCAGCCCAAGGAGCACCATTACGACGTCTTCGACCACAACATCGAGGCCGTGGCCGCGCTCGACTTCCTGCTCGGCGAGCGAGAGCCGGACGGCGCGCGCGAGGCCTCGTTCCGCCGCGAGCTGTGGAGCGCGCTCAGCTTCGATGTGGCGCGAGCGCACCTGGCGCTGGAGGTCTCCGAGGGTCGCTCGAACAAGGTGCTGCTGAAGCTGGCCACGCTGCTCCACGACGTTGCGAAGCCGGAGACGCGCGCGCCGGACGAGACCGGGCGCATCCGCTTCTTCGGCCACGCCGAGCGAGGCGCTGAGACGGCGCGCGCGATCATGCGCCGCTTGCGCTTCAGCCGCCGCGAGACCGACCTGGTCGCGCTGATGGTGGAGGAGCACCTACGGCCGGGCCAGCTCAGCCAGGAAGGTGCGCCCAGCCGTCGCGCGCTCTATCGCTACTTCCGCGACACCGGCGAGGCGGCGGACAGCATCCTGCTCCTCACGCTCGCCGACGCCTACTCCGCGGGCGGCCCGCGCATTGACATCGGGCGCTGGCGCGGCCACGTCGCGTACATCGCGCACGTGCTGTCGCGCCGCGACGAAGACGAGACGATCGCGCGGCCACCGCGCCTGCTGACCGGCGAGGACGTCATGGCCGAGCTCGGCATCGGGCCAGGACCTGAGGTCGGGCGCCTGCTCGCCGAGGTCGAAGAGGCGCACGCCGGCGGCGAGGTCGCCGGCCGCGCTGCCGCGCTGGCGTTCGTGCGCAGGCGCCACGCGAGCGCGTCGAACGTCGACCGGCTGAGCATGCCGCGCGAAGCCGTCGCCGCGCCAGGAGCGGCCGCATGAACGGCGCGGAGATCTCCTTTCTCGTAATCCTGGGTGTGCTGGTCGCGTTCTACTTCATGATCATCCGGCCGGGCCAGCAGGAGCAGAAGCGGCAGCAGCAAACGATCCGCGACCTGCAGGAGGGCGACGAGGTGATCACCACCGCGGGCTTCTTCGCCACAGTTAAGGAGATTCACACACCTGAGGAAGGCCCCGTGGAGCTGGTGCTGGACTTTGGTAACGGCACGGTGATCCGAGCGCTGACCACGTCGGTTACGCGCCGCGTCTCGCGCGCTGAGGCGAGCGAATCGACTGAGGCCAAGGAGGCCTAGCGCCGCATGAGACTTTGGAACTGGTTCCTGCTGGCGATGATCACCGGGCTCACCGCCTTTAGTGTGATCACCGTCTGGCCGTCCGAGCCGGACCGCTACCTTCCGGACGCGATCCCCTGGCCTGAGGGCAGAGGCATCGAGTTTTCGTTCCCGACGATCGAAGGGGCGAACTTCGGCCTCGAGACGATCGAACGGCGCGCGATGAGCCTGGGCCTCGACCTGCGCGGCGGCACCCGGCTCGTCCTGGAGCCTGAGGCCGGCGTGCAGGTCGACGACCTCGATGCCGCGCTCGATGGCGCGCGCAAGGTGATCGAGCGACGCGTGAACGAGTTCGGCGTCGCCGAGTCCGAGGTGAACCGGCTGGGCAACAACCGGCTGGCCGTCCAGCTCCCGGGCATCGACCCCGCTGACGCGATCGACCGCATTGGCCGGACGGCGCTGCTGCAGATCTGCCAGCCGATCATCGATTCCGCAGGCAACGTGGCGACCGTGCGAGAGGGCGACGTGCGCTACCTGCCGCAGAGCTGCGAGCCGGCGCGCGATCCAGAGGGCAACATCATCATCGATTCCGTCGTGGAGGATGACGGCACGGTCGTCGCCCCGGGCGAGGTCGAGTTCGAACCCTGGGCCAGGACCGGTACCGCTGCGTCGGATGCCAACCCACCCATTCAGTTTGTCGTCTGGGAGCCGGCTTCGGCCGTGATCGACGGCGAGGAGATCGTGCTGGACGGACGCCTCCTCCGCTCGAACACATTCGTTGGCCTTGTGGGCCTGTTGAACCAGCCACAGCTCGTCTTCGAGTGGACCGGCGACGGCCCGGCGGTCTCGGAGGAGGTCACCACGCGCCTCGCTGAACGAAACTACCCGCTCTCGCCGTGGTTGGATGGTGAGCCCATCCGCGACAGCAACAACCAGATCATCGCGCCGCGCGTGAACGCCGTGATCAGGGAACAGGGCGTGATCGAAGGCCTCAACCTGGAGACGGCGCAAGAGCTGAGCACGTTGCTCAACACCGGCGCCTTCCCGGTACCGCTGCGCATCGTCCAGCAGCAGGACGTCGACGCGACGCTGGGGAGCTCGGCGGTGCGCAACAGCGTCATCGCGGGCGAGGTAGCGATGCTGCTGATCATGGCGTTCATGGTGCTCTACTACCGCCTGCCCGGGCTGATGGCATCGCTGGCGCTGGTTTGCTACACGGCGTTCGTGCTGGCGATCTTCAAGCTCTGGCCGGTCACGCTCACCCTGGCAGGCGTCGCAGCGTTCGTCCTCTCCGTCGGTATGGCCGTCGACGCGAACATCCTGATCTTCGAGCGCATGAAGGAGGAGCTGCGCGTCGGCCGCAACCTGCGCGTCGCGCTGGAGGACGGCTTCAGCCGCGCCTGGTCGTCGATCCGCGACAGCAACATCTCGACCTTCATCACGTGCATCATCCTCTACTGGTTCGGGAACCAGTTCGACGAGAGCGCGATCAAGGGCTTCGCGATTACGCTCGGCATCGGCGTCGCGGTGAGCATGTTCTCCGCGATCACCGTGACGCGGACGTTCATGCACCTGGCGATCAGCTACCGTCCCATCGCGCGGCGGCTCTGGCTCTTCATCCCGGACGCGCACGAGATATCGTCGCGCGGCGAGCAACGCGCGCCAGCGGTCGCGGGAGGTTCCGGTGAGCGATAGGACCAACGACCGGCCGCCGCTGGACCTCGTCGGCAACCGAGGGTGGTTTTACCTGCTGTCGCTGCTGATCGTCGTACCCAGCCTGATCGCGCTGATGGTCCCGCCGCGCCTCACGCTCGGCATCGACTTCAAGGGCGGCTCCGAGTTTAGTGTCACCTTCCAGGAGCCGGTCGAACAGAGTGACCTGCGCGACGCCCTCGCCGACCTCGATCATCCGGAAGCGCGCGTGCAGGCGGCCAGCGGGAACGAGTTCTTCGTCCGCACGGAGGAGCTGGAGGGCGCCTCGACCGCACCGCCGGTCGGGCCCGCGCCGCCGTCCGAACGCGACGAGATCGAGGACGCGCTCGTCGAGCGCTTCGGCCCGCTCGTCGACAGCGAGGGCGCCGTGACGAACAACTTCACCGAGTTCGCCTCCGTGTCGGAGAGCATCTCGGAGGAGATCGGACGGAACGCATTGATTGCCGTCGCGGTCGCAGCGCTGGCGATCTTCGCCTACCTCTGGTACTCGTTCCGCGCGGTCGAGCAATCGTTCCGCTTCGGCACCGCGGCAATCATCGCGCTCATCCACGACGTGATCATCGTGCTGGGCGCGTTCTCGATCCTCGGGCAGGTGGCCGGGTTCGAGATCAACAAGGAGTTCATCGCGGCGATCCTCACGGTGATCGGGTTCTCGGTACACGACTCCATCGTCGTCTTCGACCGCATCCGGGAGACGGTGGAGCGTGGCGAGGGGCGCACACTGGCGGAGGCCGTAAACAGCAGCCTGCTCCAGACGCTCGCGCGGTCACTCAACACCTCGCTGACGCTGGTCTTCGCCGTGCTCGCTCTGCTGCTCATGAGTGGCGGCGGCATCCGCGAGTTCCTCTGGGCAATGCTGATTGGCGCGGTCGCCGGGACGTACAGCTCGATCTTCATCGCAGCGCAGATCCTTGTCTCGTGGGACGAGGGCGACCTGCCCCGGCTCTTCCGCAGGCTCCTCGGACGCGAGGACGTCGAGGAGTACGAGTACGAGGCGGAGCCGCTCGCCTCGGAGAGCTAGCGGCTCGCCGTGGGCGAGCCCGAGTTCGAAGACCCGTACTTCCGCCGGCGCATCTCGTTCGCGCACAAGGAGCACGACTTCGCGTTCGACGTCGCGCACACGTTGTTCTCTGGCCACGAGGTCGATCAGGGTACCGGGCTCCTGCTGCGCGCGCTCGACGCCGACGCGCCGCGGTCGGTGCTCGACCTCGGCTGCGGCTACGGTGTGCTGGGCATCGTCCTGGCGCGGCTCTACCCGGAGGCGCGCGTCGTGCTGGCAGACTCGGACCTGCTCGCCGTACGCTACGCGCGCCACAATTGCGAGCTGAACGAGCTGTCGAACGCAGAGGTGGTAGCCAGCGTCGGGATGGAGGACGTCCCCAGCGGCCCATACGACCTCATCGTCTCGAACATCCCGGCCAAGATCGGCGACGAGGCGATCGAGCGCGAGTTCATCCTCGCTCCGTTAGAGCGACTCGGACCCGCAGGCGCATACTGGTTCGTGGCCGTGAGCGGGCTGAACCGGCTGATCCCAAAGCTCGGTACGCGCAACGACCTGCGCCTGAGCGCCGTCCGCAAGCGCGCCGGCCACACGGTCTACCGGGTCGTCCGCTAGCGTTTGCGCAGGACGCGCTCGTCGCCCACACGGCGCGTCACGCGCTCACGGTCGAGGTGCTCCAGCAGCGCCTGAGCGTACTTCCGGCTCGTGCCGAACATGTCGCGCACCTGCGCCAGCGTGATCGAGCCGTGGCTGCGCAGGTGCTCCGTGACGCGCTCGACCATCTCCTGATAGGCCTCCGCCGCGAACACGACGCCGTC
>JBBDNH010000078.1:0-6467 GCA_040877745.1 Dehalococcoidia bacterium | reverse complement strand
CGTGGTGATCCCGACATACAATCGAGCGCGGGTGCTGGGCCGGGCGCTCGAGAGCGTACTGGCGCAGACGCTGCCGCCGGACGAGATCATCGTCGTCGACGATGGGTCGGACGACGACACCGCGGACGTGGTCGAACGCTTCGAAGACGCTCAGATCATCTATATCGCGCTCGCACAAAGGCGGCGCGCGGCGCATGCGCGGAACATCGCGATCGAACGCGCGCGCGGAGAGTGGATCGCGTTCCTGGACAGCGATGACGAGTGGCTGCCGGGCAAGCTGGAGGCACAGATGGCGCGCGCAGGCGATGGCGTGAGCGTCATCGCCTGCAAGACGTACCGGAAGGAAGCCGGCTCGACGTGGATCGATCCCAAGGGCGACCTGGCGGAAGGAGACGCGCTCGTCCAGCTGCTCCAGGGTATGAAGACGCCGACGACCTCGGCATACGTGATCAGGCGCAGCGCATTGCTCGACGTCCGCGGGTTCGACGAGAGCTTCCGGAGCTCTGAGGACTACGACCTGCTGGTGCGGCTGGCGCAGGCCGGCTATCGGTTCGCCGCCGTCCCGGAGCCGCTGATGATCACGCACGCGTATGGACGCGATCGAATGTCAATCGATCCGATCGGCAGGCTGCACGGCTTTCGCAGCATGAACCGCCGCTGGGGCGCGCTGATGGAAGAACGGGCCGGGCGCAAAGTGTACCGGCGCTGGGCGCGCAAGTGGCGGAAGCGGCTCGTCGGACTGCACACCGGCCATCTGGCGGAGCTCGCGTCGTCCGGCTCGCGCTCGGACGCGCTGCGATATGCGCTGCGGATGCTCCCCTATCTGCCGTGGGGCGCGGGCTACGCCGCCCGCGCGCTGGCGTTCGCGGTGACCGGAGCGTACAGGCGCGGCCGGTTCGAGGAGCGCGTCGTCGACGATGAGACGTGGCGCGGCCCATACCAGTCGTTCGATACGAGGGAGCAGGACTGATCGAGCCGCGCATCCAGTACGCGAAGACCACGGACGGCGTCAGCATCGCCTACTGGACGATGGGCGAAGGCCGGCCGCTGGTCTGGGTCCCGCACACGGTCACCAGTCACATCGAGCAAGAACTGCGCGATCCATACTTCCGCCGCCTGTTCGATACGCTGGCCGCAAAGCGGAAGCTGGTGCGTTACGATCCGCGGGGCTACGGCTTGTCGGACCGCGAGGCGGACATGGGGGATAAAGCCCCGCTGTGGGACCTGGAGGCTGTCGTTGGCCGCCTAGGACTCGATGTGCTCGACCTCCTTGGGGCAACGGCCGGCGGTGTCACCGCTGTTCGGTACGCTGCCGCCAACCCCGCGCTGGTGTCGCGCCTGATCATCATCGATAGCTTCGCACGCGGCGCCGATCTGCTGGCGAACCCGAAGTTGCAGGCGCTCAACGACGTGCTCGCGCGGGACTGGGAGATGTACACGCAGACCGTCGGTGGAGAGAACTTTGGCTGGGGCAGCGAGGCAGCAGCTAGGTTCGCCGCCATGGTGAAGGCCTCCGTGAGCCAGCGGACGCTCCTGACGCTTCACAAGCGCCGGGAAGACGTCGACCTCACGGACCTGCTCCCAACGATCCAGGCGCCGACGCTCGTGCTACGGCACGGCGACCTGGAGAACCTGACGCTGGAGATGGCGAGGGAGCTGGCCGCGGGGATCCCGCGTGCGCGGCTGGTCGTGCTGGACGGCAAGTTCGGCGATCCCAGCGACAAGATGCCGGACGCCATCAACGACTTCCTCGATGAGGACGCGACATCGAGCGCGGCGCTGCCCTCTCGTGAGGGCATGACCGCCATCCTGTTCCTGGACATCGCCGACTCCACGGCGTTGACGACGAAGCTCGGCGACTCAGCTTATCGCGAGAAGGAACGGGAGTTGGACGGCTCGCTACGAGCGGCGATCACCGAGGCTGGCGGGACGCCGGTCGAAGGCAAGGTGTTGGGCGACGGCGTGATGGCCGTGTTCACGTCGGCGCGGCGGGCGATCGAGGCTGCGCAGCGTTGCCGCGACCTGGGGAACGAGGCCGGGCTACCCCTTCACCTCGGCATCCACGCGGGAGACGTGGTACGCGAGGGCAACAACGTCCACGGGGGCGCGGTGCAGGTCGCCGCGCGCATCGCCGACGCGTCGGCGCCGGGAGAGATACTGGTGTCGGACATCGTGCGGGGGCTCGCCC
Source organism: Dehalococcoidia bacterium (assembly GCA_040877745.1). GTDB lineage: Bacteria > Chloroflexota > Dehalococcoidia > DSTF01 > RBG-16-68-14 > JBBDNH01. The sequence continues at coordinate 4,279 of JBBDNH010000078.1, read as the reverse complement.
GTACCTCGGCTGGAGTCACGTTCGAGGACCGTGGCGAGCGAGAGCTGAAGGGTATCGCGGAGCCGGTGCGGGTGTTCGCGGTGCAGGAGGGCGAGCGATGAACAGGATGACCGTGCAGGCCACGGCGGACGAGGTCGCGGCGCAACTCGATGAAGACGGCTACGCGATCGTCGAGCGGCTGCTGGACGCGGAGAAGACGGCCGCGATCCGGAGCGGGCTGCGCAAGGTGCTGGACGAGACGCCGACGGGCCGCAACGACTTCGAGGGCTTCAGCACGCGGCGCATCTACGCGCTGTTCGCGAAGACGCGCGCGTTCGACGAGCTGGCGCTGCACCCGCTTGCGCTGGGCGTGCTCGATCGCGTGCTCGGGCAGAGCTACCAGCTGAGCGCGCCGGTGGGCATCGAGATCGGGCCGGGCGAGACGGCGCAGAACCTGCACACGGACGACGGCATCTACCCCGTGAAGCGGCCGCACCAGGAGCTGGTGCTGAACATCATGTGGGCGCTGGACGACTTCACCGAGGCGAACGGCGCGACGCACGTCGTGCCGGGGAGCCATCGCTGGGTGGACCAGCGGCCGGACGAGAACACGGAGACCGTGCGCGCGGTGATGCCGGCCGGCTCGTGCATGTTCTTCGTCGGGAGCGTGTTCCACGGCGGCGGCGCCAACAACACGGACAAGCCGCGCTTCGGCACGATCATCGAGTATTGCTCCGGCTGGCTGCGGCCGCAGGAGAACCACATCCTGGCGGTGCCGCAGGACGTTGTGCGCACGCTGCCCCAGCGGCTGCAGGAGCTGCTTGGGTACAACATCCACCCGCCGTTCGTCGGCAACGTCGATGGGCGGCACCCGCGCAAGGTGCTGGAGCGTTAGGCGGAGTACGAGGCATGAACATCTTCCATCGCTGGTACTGCAAGTCCGACGCCTGGCGGAAGTCGATGTACCAGTACCTGCCGTACATGCTGCAGGACGTCGAGCTGGGCGAGCAGGTGCTGGAGATTGGGCCCGGGCCGGGCGTGATCACGGACTGGCTGGCGCCCAAGGCGGGCAGCCTGACGTCGATCGAGATCGACCACAAGCTGGCGCAGGCGCTGCGACAGCGCACGGAGGGCACGAACGTCACGGTCGTCGAGGGCGACGCGACGGCGATGGAGTTCGCGGACGGCTCGTTCGACAGCGCGGTGTGCTTCACCATGCTCCACCACGTGCCGTCAGCGGAGCTGCAGGACAGGCTGCTCTCGGAGGCGTGCCGCGTGCTGCGGCCCGGGGCGTCGCTGATCGGCTCGGACAGCACGCCGAACCTGCGCTGGAACATCTTTCACCTGTTCGACACGCGCGTCCCGGCCGACCCGAACACGTTCGCGGAGCGACTGCAGCGCGCGGGCTTCGGGGAGACGAACGTGCAGCGCTTCCCGGGCGGGTTCAGCTTCAGGGGAACGAAGAACTGATACACGACCGCCGACTGAAATCGGCGGGATGCAGGCGCGCAACCCTCACCCCCGGTCCCCTCTCCCGCTCGCGGGAGAGGGGCGATCGTCTGGTGGGGCCAAGGAACTTGCCCACGGCTCGGGGTGAGGGAGGTTCGTTCGGCGAGCGCCGGTGGCGAGGCTGGAGGCTGGAGCGACCCTCACCCCCGGTCCCCTCTCCCGCTGGCGGGAGAGGGGCGATCGTCTGGTGGGGCCAAGGAACTTGCCCACGGCTCGGGGTGAGGGAGGTTCGTTCGGCGAGCGCCGGTGGCGAGGCTGGAAAGCCTCGCCTACGAATTCGTAGCGACAGTGCGGCTGCGCGCTCAGATCCTGGGCAAGCCTCGTTAAGAATGCGACCGCCGACTGAAGTCGGCGGCATGGGCTGCGTGCGGGCGAATCGTCTGGCGAGCCAACGAACTTCGCGAGCATTCGGGGTGAGGGAGGACTCATAGCGATCCGATCCTTGGTAAGACTTGCTTCGCGACGACGGGCGAATGGGGTAACATGATGCTCGGAGGTAGCGCAGCGTGAAGTATCGAAAGCTCGGCGCGACTGAACTAACGGTGTCCGAGATTGGCTTCGGCGTGTGGACGGTCGCCACGAGCTGGTGGGGGATCAGCGACGAACAGCAGGGGCTCGGCCTGCTGCGCAAGGCGTACGACCTGGGCGTCACGCTGTTCGACACCGCCGATACCTACGGCAGCGGGAAGGGCGAAGAGATGCTCCCCGCCGCGCTCGGCGATGTACGCGACAAGATCGTCATCGCGACGAAGTTTGGCTACGACTTCCAAAATGCCGGCGAGCGCGAGGGGCACAAGGAGCTGCCGCAGGACTTCTCGCCGGTGTTCGTGCGCAGGGCGCTGGAGGACAGCCTGCGCCGGCTGGGCACGGACTATGTGGACCTGTACCAGCTGCACAACCCGCGGCTGCCGACGATCCAGAGCGACGAGCTGTTCGCGACGCTGGACGACCTGGTGCGCGAAGGGAAGGTCCGCTACTACGGCGTCGCGCTGGGGCCGGACATCGGCTGGGAGGACGAGGGCATGGCGTCGATGCGCGATCGCAACGTGCCCGCCATGCAGATCATCTACAGCATCCTGGAGCAGGACCCGGCACGCGCGTTCCTCCCCGTCGCGGAGGAGTGCAACACAGGCCTTCTGTCGCGCGTACCGCACGCGTCCAGCCTGCTGGACGGGACGTACAGGGCGGACGAGGGGTTTGCCTCGTCCGACCACCGCGCGCACCGCAAGCAGGAGTGGCTCGACACGAGCCTGCGCAAGGTCGATACGATCGGCTTCCTCTACGGCCAAGGCACGGGCCGGACGATCGGCCAGGCGGCGATCCAGTTCTGTCTCGCGCAGCCGGCCATCGCGTCGGTGCTGCCGAACATGCTGAACGAGGCGCAGCTCCAGGAGTTCGTCGCGGCAACGGAGGCGCCGCCGCTGAGCGACGGCGAACGCGCGCGGGTCGAGGAGCTCTACCAGACTGACTATGCCGCCGCGGCGGGCGAGCAGCGATGACCGGCGCAGAGCGACCGCAGGCCGCCGACGGCCAGGCGATGCGCCGGCAGTTCGTCAAGTTCACGATGTTCAAGGTCGACCCGGCCTGGCGACGGCTGTCGCCGGCCGAGCGCGAAGTCGCGCGCAACGAGCTATGCGCGGCGGTCGACGCGTTCGGCGACAGAATGCTAATCGGCAGCTACAGTTTGGTTGGCCTGCGCGGCGACGCGGACTTCCTGCTCTGGCAGATCGCGGACCGGCTGGAGGACTTTCAGTCGCTGGCGACGGCCGTGTTCAGCACGGCCATGGGGCCGCACCTGTCCGTCGCGTACTCGTATCTCTCCATGACGCGACGCTCGATCTACAAGACGCCGGAGATGTCGGAGCGGGCGGAGAGCCGCCTGCGCGTCAGCCCCGGCAGCGCGAAGTACCTATTCGTGTACCCGTTCGTGAAGACGCGGCCGTGGTACGAGCTGAGCAAGGACGCGCGCCAGGAGATGATGAACGAGCACATTACGGTCGGGCGGAAGTACCCGTCGGTGAAGCTGAACACAACGTACTCCTACGGCCTCGACGATCAGGAGTTCGTCGTCTCGTTCGAGACGGACAGCCCGGAGGACTTCCTCGACCTGGTGATGGAGCTGCGTGAGACGAAGTCGAGCATGTATACGCTGCGCGACACGCCGACGTTCACCTGCGTCGCGATGCCGCTGCCCGACGCGCTGTCGAGCCTCGGCGCGCCGGGCGACGTCGCGGTCGCGGGCGAGCCGGCCACGCGCGCGGGCGCGCCGGTTGGGAGCGCGGGCGACGGCTGGACGCGGGTCGCGGCGATGTCGGAACTGCCGGAGGGCGGCGCGAGCGTCGTGTACTTCCAGGGCGAGCAGGTGGCGCTGTTCAACGTCGGCGGGCGCGTCTACGCGATCGGCAACCGCTGCTCGCACGCGAACGGTTCGCTGGCGGAGGGCAAGCTGGATGGCGCGGCGGTGACGTGCCCGCTGCACGACTCCCAGTTCGACCTGGCGACGGGCGAACCGCTCCGGACGCCGGCCCAGCGGGCGCTGCCGACGTACGACGTGAAGCTCGACGACGGCAAGGTGTTTCTTGCGCCGGCGAGGGCGGCGGCGCGGCAGGGGACTGCTACGACCGCCGACTGAAGTCGGCGGGATGCTTGCGCCCCGATGCGTCGGGGCGGCATGCGGCGCCCCCCCACCTCCCTGTCAGGCTGAAGCCTGACCTGCGCAGAGATGCGGCGTGGCTCCGACTGATGTAGGTTTGGTTTTCCCTACCGCCGACTGAAGTCGGCGGCATGGCTT
>JBBDNH010000077.1:0-1250 GCA_040877745.1 Dehalococcoidia bacterium | reverse complement strand
CCGGTATCCTCGGCCGTCAGCTGTTTCACCGCGAAGCGGTCCATCATCGCCGTGACCTCGACTGGCCGGTCGTCGGCGAGCGCCAGCAGGCGGTAGGTCGCGTGCCAGCCGGTATCGAGCACCTCGCCGCCGCCCATCCGCTGAGGGTCGGCTCGCCAGGCCCAGGGGCTTTCACCGCCGCCGAGCTCGATCGGCACGTAGCCGGTATTGAAGCCGCGGTTCTGAACCGCCTCGATGGAGCGGACGACGAAGGGACGTCCCAGCGCCCCGGCGGCGAGCAGGCGGCGCGCCTCGATCAGACTCGGCTGAAAGAGCTGGTTGTGCGCCGCCATGAAAACGGAGCCGGACTCGTGGAGGGCCGCTTGGATCGCGACAGCGTCTTCCAGCGTCGTGCAGAGCGGTTTCTCACAAAGGATCGCCTTGCCGGCTCGCGCCGCGGTGAGAATCGCGTCGCTGTGGAGGTGGTGCGGCAGGCAGATATCGACCGCGTCGATGTCGGCCTCCCCAAGCATCGTGGCGAGATCGGAATAGGTGGCCACCTCGCGGTCGCCGCATTGCTCCGCCAGATGCCGCGTTCGCTGCGGCGACACGTCGGCAACCGCGACCACCTCACCCCGCGGGGCGTTGCTCTGCCAGGCGCGAGCATGCACGTGGCCCATCCAGCCCGAGCCAACGATGCCGACCTTCAGCGTTTCCACGCGCTTTGTATCCTCCCCAGTTCGACGTTTCGTCTGCGGCATCGCCTCGTCTGGCCACCCCATCGTCGTAGGGCATCGACGCAATCGCGATGCCACTTCCCCGATTGACACCGACAACCCAAACAGGATACTAATTCGTATCACTAATACGTAGCAACTATTCTCTGGCATGAATGGGGAGACCGAGCAGCGCTGTTGACGAGTAGGGCGATGACCGATTCGCGGCTCCGCAAGCGACCGACCCAGGACGACGTGGCCCGCATCGCGGGTGTCTCGCAAACGGTCGTGTCCCTGGTACTCAACGACAGCGCGCTGGTCACAATCTCCCCCGATACTCGGCAGCGGGTATTGACGGCGATCGCCGAGCTCGGCTACGTCCCCGACGGCTCGGCCCGCAGCCTGCGCACCCGCAAGACACTGCTCGTCGCCAGCCTCATTCCCGACATCGCCAATCCCTTCTATCCCGCCTTCGAGCGCGGCATCCAGGATGTCGCCGACACTCATGGCTACGACCTGATCGCCTACAACACGGATGAGGTCCGAGAGAAAGAG
>JBBDNH010000076.1:0-6540 GCA_040877745.1 Dehalococcoidia bacterium | reverse complement strand
CTCCGACGCGCAGTCGGTCGCGGCGGAGGGCGAATTCCTCAAGCGCTCGACGCACCCGCGCGCCTACGGCAATTTCGCGCGCATGCTCGGCAAGTACGTCCGCGAGGAGCGGCTCGTGTCGCTGCAGGAGGCGATCCGCCGCATGTCGCGGCTACCGGCGGACAACCTGGAGCTCGACCGTCGCGGGCGGCTGGAGCAGGGCTACTTCGCCGACGTCGTCGTCTTCGACCCGGTCACCGTCGCCGACCGCGCGACGTTCGAGGAGCCGCACCAGTACTCGGTCGGCGTGCGCGACGTGATCGTCAACGGCCGCCCGGCCCTCCGCGATGGCGCGCACACCGGCGCCTTCCCGGGCCGCGCGCTCTACGGCCCGGGGAAAAAGTAGCCCCCCCGTCGAAACCTCGCCCTAACCCATCTGAGCTCATCTGTGTGCATCTGTGGCCATTCGGCGGGTGGGGAGGGCGAAGAATCTTCCTGCCCTCCGGTCACCCGACGCTCCTCAGCTCACCCAGTAGCTCCATCTGTGCCTATCTGTGCGCATCTGTGGCCAATCTCAAAACGTCCTATACTAGTCCCACCATGCCACTCGCTAACCAGGACCTCGACCGCATCCGCGACGCGACGAACGCCGCCGTGGAGCGATACCACCTGCCCGGCATCGCGATCGGGGTGGTGCAGGGCGACGACCTCGTCTTCGCCGAGGGCTTCGGCTACGCGGACATCGAGAGCGGCAAGCCGCAGGACCCCAACATGCGCCAGCGCATCGGGTCGATCACCAAGACCATGGTCGGGCTCTGCGCCATGGCGCTCGTCGAAGGGGGCAAGCTCTCGCTCGACGAACGGCTCGTCGACCGCCTGCCGGAGCTCACGCTGCTCGGTCCGGGCGAGGCTGTCACGGTCAAGCACCTGCTCACCCACACCGCCGGCATCGGCGAGGTGCCGGTGGTGGCGGATCTGCCCCGCATGGAGGAGACGCTCTGGTGCGACGAGCCGTACACGACACGCATCCCGGAGTCGTACCCGGACGGCATCACGATCGACGTCCCGCCCGGCACGAAGTGGGCCTACGCGAACCACGGCTTCATGCTGCTCGGCGGGATCATCGCGCGAGCGGAGCAGGCGCCGATCCACGAGGTGCTGAAGCGTCGCGTCTTCGGCCCGCTCGGAATGACGGACACCGACTGCCTTGACCTGCAGCACGAGAAGCTGACGACGGGCTACCACCGCGCGCCGTCCCAGGACTTGCTGGACCTGCTGGCGCGCGCCGGCATCGAGCCGCCGAAGCCGGAGGAGCCTGTCGATGGCCACAACATCAGGGGCCGGTACCAGTACGTGCGCGGCCCCGCGGCCGGCGCCGTGCAGTCGACCATCCCGGACATGGCGCGCTACGCCTCCGCGCTGCTGAAGAAGAGCGCCGGCATCGTCAAGCCGGCGACGTTCGACGACATGCTCGCGCCGCACTGGCGGCCCGACGACCGCCTGGTCAGCATGGGCCTCACGTTCTTCCGCGAGACGCGCTTCCGGCGCCGGACGTTCGGCCACGGCGGCGGCGTCTCCGGCGGCTGGAACACGCACATCTGCGTCGTGCCGGAAGAGGACCTCGCGCTGCTCACGCACTGCAACCTAACGTTCGAGGACTTTGCGAAGGTCGACGGCCACATCCTGCAGGCCGTCCTCGGCGAGACGGACGTGAAGCTGCCCAAGACCGCCGTCGACCCGGCGCTGCTCGCCGCCGCGCCGGGCGTCTACCAGGCGACCGAAGGCCGCCTCACGAACTTCCGCATCGCAACCGGCTCCGGGCGCGTCCAGCTCTCGGACCGCGACGGCGAGCTCGTCCTGCACGCGCAGCGCGGGCCGTGGAAGGACGGCGCCGTCCTGCGACCCGCGGACCCGGACGACCCCGCGTTCTTCCGGCTCGACACCGGCGAGCCGGAGCCGCCCGGCCTCGCCCTCGTGCGAGACCGCTCCGGCGCCGTCACCGGCCTGCGCTTCGAACGCCTGGTCGAGATGGTGCGCTCGGACGGCGTGGAGCCCTGGGCGTGACATGATGGACGCCTTCGCCTGGCTGGATGCGACCGCGCAGGCGGCGCTCGTGCGCAAGCGGGAGGTGACGCCGCTCGAGCTGCTTGACGCTGCCGTCGCCCGCATCGAGCGGCTGAACCCACAGCTCAACGCCGTGGTCACACCCATGTTCGACCAGGCGCGCCGGGCCGCGTCCGTGCCGTTGCCGGATGGCCCGTTCACTGGCGTGCCGTTCTTGCTGAAGGACCTGACGGCCGCATACGCGGGCGTTCCCATGACGTCGGGCTCGCTGGCGATGAAGGACTTTGTGCCGCTGGCCGACAGCGAGCTCGTGGCCCGGCACAAGCGGGCGGGCTTCGTCATCGCGGGCAAGACGAACACGCCGGAGTTCGGCCTCCTGCCCACGACCGAGCCGGCGCTGTTCGGCCCCGCGCGCAACCCGTGGGCGCTCGACCGCACCACGGGCGGCTCCAGCGGCGGCTCAGCTGCCGCCGTGGCCTCAGGCATGGTGCCGGCCGCGCATGGGAACGACGGTGGCGGCTCGATCCGCATTCCGGCTTCCTGCTGCGGGCTCTTCGGCTTCAAGCCGTCACGCGGCCGCAACCCGCTCGCCATCGATCCTTCCGGGCTCCAGGTGGAGCACGCGCTCACGCGCTCGGTGCGCGACAGCGCGGCCATCCTCGACGCGACCCAGGGCGCGCAGCGTGGCGATCCCTTCCACGCTCCGCCGCCGGCCCGTCCCTATGTCGAGGAGCTGTGCGCCGGCCCGGGCAAGCTGCGCATCGCCTTCACGTCGAGGGCCCTGGGCGCGACGACGCTCCACGAGGACTGCGTCGCGGCCGTCCGCGACGCTGCGAAGCTGTGCGCCGACCTCGGTCACAACGTCGAAGAGGCGGCGCCCGCGCTGCTGGTGGAACTGATCAGCAACGCGCTCAATCTCATTTGGCGCGCGGGCGCCGCCGCCCAGATTGACGCGGTGCCGCTCCTCGCGGGCCGCGTCCCCGCGGAGGGCGAGTTCGAGCCGTTGACCCGCGCGCTGGCGCAGCAGGGGCGGGGATATAGCGCGCCCGAGCTGTTCCTGGCCATGGGCATGCTCCAGATCGCCGCGCAGTCGATGTCGGCGTTCTACCAGCAGTACGACATCTGGCTCACGCCGACGCTCGGTAGCCCGCCCGTCCCGCTCGGCACGTTCGACTCCACGCCGGACGACCCCGCCTCGGGCTTCGCGCCGGCGGAGGCGTTCGTGCCGTTCACGGCGCTGATCAACGCCACCGGCCAGCCCGCGATGTCCGTGCCTCTGTACTGGAATGCCGAAGGCCTGCCTATCGGCGCGCACTTCGTCGCGCCCTTCGGCGACGAGCCAACGCTCTTCCGGCTCGCCGCGCAGCTCGAAGAAGCGCGTCCGTGGGCGGACCGCCGGCCGCCGGTCTCGGCCTGATCGTCAGTGCCCCAGCAGCTCCGAGATCGTGACAAACGCGTAGCCCTGGTCGCGCAGGCTGGCGATCACGCGCGGGAGCGCGGCGGCGTCCTGCGACTCCGACCCCACATGGAAGATGTAGATCGCGCCCGGCGCCGCGCCCGATAGGCAGATCTCCACGATCTCGTCCGCGGAGCGGCCCTGCCACCCGCGGCTATCGACCGTCCACATAACGCTGTACGCGTAGCCGCGCGCGCCCACGTCGTCGAGAACAGAGTCGTCGTAGTCGCCGAAGGGCGGCCGGAAGTAGGGCTTGGAGCTCGCGCCGCCAACGCCGAGCACGATCTCCTCGGTGCGGTCGAGCTCGGCCCAGCGTTCGTCCCGCGATAGAGGCGCGCTCCCGGTCGAGAGGCCCGTGAACGATGTGTGGTCGTACGTGTGGTTGATGAGCTCGTGCCCCTCATCGACGATGCGGCGGAGGAGGGCCGGATTGGCCTCGGCCCAGCGCCCCGTCATCCCGAAGCTCGCGGACACACCCTCGTTTCGCAGGATGTCCAGGATCGTGCCGGCGAACCCCGTGTCGGCGCCGGCGTCGAACGTGAGCGCGACCGCGTTGCGGCCTTCGGGTCCCCGGCTGACCACCTGCGCCCGGCCCGTCGCTGGCGGCGACGTTGGAGCAGGCGGCTGTGGCGTGGAGGTAGAGGCAGGTCGGAGCGTCGCCGTCAGCGTCGGCGCGGCCGTCGAGGCTGGGGCCGGCGACGCCGTGGGTGTCGCTTCGCTTCCGCCGCCGCACGCGGCCAGCGCCAGCGCGAGCAGCGCCGTTAGCAGGAGCTGCATGGATCGCGACCTCGGCATACGATGATCGTACGCTACCCCTGCCCGATGGCATAGGGACGGAACGTCCGATAGCATGGCCCAGTGGACGACAAGGGCTGGCTGCCGTACGCCGCGCTCGGCGTGGGCGTGTTCGCGATCTCCTGGTCGGCGATCCTGATCCGAGAGGCGCCCGCGCCCGCGCTCGTCATCGCCTGCCTGCGCATGGTGTTCGCCGGCGCGCCGATGGGCGCGCTCGCGTTCGTCCAGCACCGGCGCGCTCCGCAAACGATCCCGATGTCCACCGTGGGGCCGATGGTGCTGTCGGCGGCGTTCCTCGCCGCGCACTTCGCCTTCTGGGTGACGTCGCTCGAGCATACGTCGGTCGCCACCTCGGTCGTGCTCGTGGCGGCGCAGCCGCTCTACGTCGCCGCGGCGTCCCCCTTCGTGCTGGGCGAGCGCATCGAGGGGCGGGTCTGGGTGGCGATCGGCGTCGCGCTGGCAGGCGCGCTGATGATGGCGAGCGAGGACATCGGCGACGGCCTCGGCACGCTGGCGGGGGACGCCTACGCGGCCCTGGGCGGCGCCGCCGCGGCCGGCTACTTCATGATCGGGCGTCGTGTGCGGCCGAGCGTGCCCTGGCTCCGCTACGTCGGTACCGTCTATCCGCTCTGCGCCGCGATGCTCATCGCGGTCGCACTGATCGGGGGCGAGTCGTTCGGCGGCCATCCGGGCAAGGCGTACTTGCTCATTGCCATCCTGGCCATCGGGCCCCAGCTCATCGGCCATTCTTCGATCAACTGGACGCTCGCCGTCCTGCCGGCGGTCGTGGTGTCGATCGCGATCCTGATGGAGCCGGTCATCACGACCGGCCTGGCGACGTTCATCCTGGACGAGTACCCCAGCGTGATCGAGGTGCTCGGAGGTACGCTCGTGCTGGCCGGCGTGTACCTCGCGCTGCGGCCCGAGCGGGAGCGCCGGCTCGCGGCCGAGATCTCCTCCGCGGACTGAAGGGCGGGCGCTCCGGCGTCCGCGCCACCCGCTCAGCAACCTGGCTCGCGGTGGCGACGCTAGTCCTTGGGCAGGCCGAGGATGCGTTCGGCGATGATGTTGCGCTGAATGTTCGGCGTGCCGCCTCCGATGACGACGGCCGGCCAGCCCAGCGCGCCCGACGCCCAGCGCCCGACGTCATCGCTCGCGCCGTCCGCGCGCTCTGTGTATTGGCTGGCGCTGCCCATGATCTCAAGGGAGAGGTCTCCGAGCTCGATCGCCAGGAACGCCCGGTGCAGCTTGTTGATCGAGGTTTCGCTGGAGAGCTTCTCGCCCTTGAGCTGCTTCGTGAGAAAGCGCTGCCCGTTCAGGCGCATGCCTTCGATGATCGCGTCGGCTCTTGCCAGCCGCCGGCGGATGCTCGGGTCCTCGGATGCTGGCCGGCCGTTCTTCTGCGTCCGCTTCGCGAGCGCCACGACCTGAGCGAGCTGGCCGACCAGACCGGCGACCTCCGAGATGCCGGAACGCTCGTGTGCAAGGGCGGACACGGTGACCGCCCAGCCCTTGCCTTCGTCACCGAGCCGGTTCTCGGCCGGAACACGCACGTCCTCAAAGAAGACCTCCGCGAAGTGAGAGCTGCCGGCCATGTTCTTGATCGGACGGACCTCGATCCCGGGCGAGTCCATCTCCACCAGGAGGCACGTGATGCCCTGGTGCTTGTCCTCCACCTCGAAGTCCGTGCGCGTCAGCAAGATGATCCACTTCGAGTACGCCGCGCCGGACGTCCAGATCTTCTGGCCGTTCACCACGTACTCGTCACCGTCCCGTACGGCGCGGCACTGCAGCGACGCCAGGTCGCTGCCGGAGCCCGGCTCCGAGTACCCGGTGCACCACTGGTACTTGCTGTCGAGGATGTCCGGCAGGAACTTCCTCTTCTGCTCCTCCGTCCCGTACTCGATGATCGCCGGGCCGACCCATTGCAGACCCATCATCGAGGTGCCGAGCGGCGGCGCGCCGGCCCTCGACATCTCCTCCTTCAGGACGACCTGCTCCATGATGCCGCCACCGCCGCCGCCGTACTCGGCCGGCCAGTTGAAGCCCACCCAGCGTTTCTCGCGGACGGCTTTCAGCCAGGTCGCCATGAAGTTGGCGTCCTTGCGCGCATCGGCCGACAGGTGCTCCTTCACGAACGCGCGTACTTCGTCGCGGAACGCTTCTTCGTCGGGTGTTAGGTTGAAGTCCATCAGTAGTCCCCCAGAGCCGCTACGCGCTCGTAATGGTAGTCCGCATCGCCGAAC
>JBBDNH010000075.1:0-6552 GCA_040877745.1 Dehalococcoidia bacterium | reverse complement strand
GCGGTCGCGGTGCTATCGAAGCCCTCCCTGCCCGCCTCTCGCCAGTCGGTCTCGATCGCGACGAACGTCACGCCGGCGATGACGAGGCCCGATAGCACGAGCGCGGGGAGCTGGAGGAAGTTGCCGGCGTTGTTGCGGTTCGACAGCGGCGTGAGCATCACACCGAAGATCATCAGCACCGAGATCGCGCCCGCGTAGATCAACACCTGCGCCACAGCCACGAAGTCGGCCGAGAGCGTGATGTAGAGCCCCGCGATGCCGATGAAGCTCAGGATCAGGAAGAGGACCGCGTGGAGCAGATTGCGGACGACGATGATCATCGCAGCCGCGCCCACGGAGAGCGCGGTGAGCGTCCAGAAGGCGATGACAACGCCGATATCGTCCAGTGGTAACTCCTTGCCTAAACGGCCGCGGGCTCCCGCGCTGCGTCGCCCGGTAGCGGAACGTCGATGTCGCTCACCAGGCGCGCCCGCCTAGGGAAGCGTACGAACGGCTGCATCATCACGCGGCTCCAGCCCGCGATGAGCGCGCCCGCGAGCGCGACGTTTACGACAGCGAAGATCGGCAGCACGACGCCTGCGCTCAGCTCGTACTCGCGCCAGATAAAGACCTCTGTCGCCGACATGAACACGTTGACGACGGCCAGCGGCAGCAGGAACTTCCACGCGAACGCCATGAGCTGATCGATGCGGAAGCGAGGCAGCGTGCCGCGAAACCAGATCAGGACGAAGTAGACCGCGTACGCCTTGCCGATGAAGATCAGCCAGCCGGGCACCCACTGCTCCAGCCCGAACGTCCACCAGCCACCGAGGAACAGCGACGCCACGATCGCTGAGATCGCGACGGCGTTCACCAACTCGACAGCGTAGAACAGTCCGAACTTCATGCCGGAGTACTCGATGTGGAAGCCCGCGACGATCTCAGACTCGGCCTCAGCGATATCGGCCGGTGTGCGGTTCAGCTCGGCCGTGGAGCCGATGAAGAAGATCAGCAGCGCCAGCGGCTGCAGGAAGACCAGCCACGTCCAGTGCGTGTCCTGGAACGCGACGATCCCGCTCAGGCTCATTGTCCCGGCGAAGAGCGTGACCCCCAGCAGCGCGAGCACGCCCGGTAGCTCGTAGCTGATCAGCATCGCGATCACGCGCATCGAACCGAGCAGCGCGTACTTGTTGTTCGAGGCGTAGCCGGCCATGAACACGATGATCGTGTTCGTCGAGCCGAGCGCGAGCAGGTAGAGCACGCCGACGTTGAGGTCGGCGAGGACCATCTTCTCGCCCCACGGCAGCACCGCGAACGCGAGGATCGCGGGCACGAAGATCACGATCGGCGCGAGGCTGAACACCAGACCATCGGCGTTGTACGGCTGGAGCGCCTCCTTCTGGATCAGCTTGAGCGCGTCCGCAACGGGCTGCAGCAGCCCAAAGGGCCCGACGCGGTTCGGGCCGCGGCGCACCTGGATGCGCCCGATCAGCCGCCGTTCGATCCAGATGTTGATGAGGGTCGTCAGCCCGACGAGAGCGAGAATGGCCGCCGCGCCGAGCGCGCCCGCGACGACGTAGATCACGCCGTCCGATGCGCCGCCGTCGCGCAGCGCCTCCAGCAGCCGTTCGACGCCGTTCCCCAGGTCGCGGAAGTCGTACCAGTTCGCCAGCACTAGCGGTCGACCTCCCCAACGTTGATGTCGATGCTGCCGAGCGTCACGATCGCGTCGGCGACCGACTGGCCGATCACCATCTCGCGAAGCGCGGAGAGGTTAATCAACGAGGGCGACCGCACGTGGAACCGATACGGCACCGGCCCGCCGTCGCTCACGAGATAGAACCCAAGCTCGCCTTTGGGCGACTCGATGCGAGAGTAGAGCTCGCCCTCCGGCGGGCGGAAGTTCAGCGGCACGTCGGCCAGATGATTACCGGCCGGCAGACCCTCCATCGCCTGCTTGACGATGCGCACGCTCTGGCGCACCTCCTCCATGCGAACGATGAAGCGGTCGTAGCAGTCGCCGTTGTAGCCGACGGGGATATCGAAGTCGAAGCGGTCGTAGATGCTGTAGGGGTCGGCCTTGCGCACGTCCCACGCGATGCCAGAGCCGCGAAGCATCGGGCCGCTCACAGAGGCGTTGATCGCCAGCTCGGGCGACAGCACGCCGATGTCCCGGCTGCGCATCAGCAGGATCTCGTTCTCCAGCGAGAGGCCCTCGTACTCGGCGATGCGGTCCGGCAGCTCGTCGATCAGCGACTGCAGGCGCGGCATGAATTCGTCCGGCAGGTCGAAAGCGACGCCGCCGATGCGCATGTAGTTGAGCGTGAGGCGCGCGCCGCACGCCATCTCGAACAGGTCGAGGATCTTCTCGCGTTCGCGGAACATGTAAAAGAGCGGCGTCTGCCAGGCGCCACAGTCGTTGATGAACGTGCCGTTCGCCATCGCGTGACTGGCGATGCGCTGCAGCTCGGCGAACATCACCCGCAGGTACTGCGCTCGCTCCGGCACTTCGATGCCCGCGAGCCGCTCGACCGCGATGCAGTATCCGAGATTGCCCGTCATCGCCGCGAGGTAATCCATCCGATCCGTGAAGGGGATGTTCTGCGTCCAGGTGCGCTCTTCGGCGAGCTTCTCCATGCTCCTGTGCAGGTAGCCGATCACCATCTCGGCGTCGGTGATGCGCTCGCCGTCCAGCGTGACGCGCATGCGAAAGACGCCGTGCGTCGATGGGTGCTGCGGCCCGATGTTCATGACGAACGGTTCGGTCTTAATCGGCACGGAACTCGCCTCCCCACGCCTCGGGGTCTTCCTTCGGGAAGCGCTGCAGCCCGGGCTTGAAGCCGCCCGGCAGCGACATGAAGTCCTTGCGGAGCGGGTGGCCGGGGAAGCCCTCCCAGAGGAAGAGCCGCTTCATGTCCGGGTGCCCCGGAAAGCGGATGCCCATCAGGTCGTAGGCCTCCCGCTCCTGCAGGTGCGCGCCGTACCAGACCGACACGACCGATGGCACCTGCGGTTCGTCGTGGTCCGCGCGCACCTTGAGCACCATCTCGTGGTTGTGCGAAAGCGACGTGAGGTGGTACACGACCTCGAAGTAGTCGAAGCGGTCGACGGCGCCGAGCTGGTTCAGGTATCGAGCGTCCAGCTCGCGGTCGTCGTGCAGGAAGCGACCGACGTCGAGCAGCTTCCCAGCGTCGACTTCCACCCAGCCCTCCTGCACGCCGACGACGCTATCGGGGACCGCCGCGCTGATGCGCTCGGCAAGCTGGGGACCAGGCACGAGCGTGGTCGCGGACGCCATCACACCCACTCCAGCGCCTTCTTCGCCCAGTCGTAGAGGAAGCCGACGACGAGGATGACGAGGAAGAGCATCCCGGCGAGGAATCCACCCAGTCCGACGTGCGGCAGCGCCACCGCCCAGGGATAGAGCAACAAGATCTCGACGTCGAACACGACGAAGATGAGCGCGTAGACGTAGTACCGCGCGTTGAACTGGACGAGTGACTCGCCCTCGGTCTCCATGCCGCACTCGTAGGTGGCCGACTTGATGGGATCGGGGCGCTTCGGCCGGATCTTGAAGATGCCGAAGGCGACCGAAGCGACGATGGGAATGAGCGGGAAGGCTAACGCGAGAACGAGCAGGAACCCGGCGCGCCCAAACTCCTCCAGCACCGACACACCCCCGATTGTGAAAATCGTCGCTTACGTCGGCAGGAGTATATCACAGGCCCCGTACTGACGGAACAAGACGTAGATACCGCTAGCAGCGGTGGCCGTATTGGAAGACGACCAGGAGCAGGTCGTATAGCGTGATTGCACCGTCCGGAGGACCACTGTCCCACGGATCACCTCCTGGAGGGGGCGGCGAACGGTCGAACGCGGGATGGTATGCGCTGCGGTCGGCAGGCGGCGGCGACATCGGATCCGAGTAACGGTTGATGATCGCAGCACCGTTGTTGTCCTTCGCGCCAAGCTTCAGAATGACCGAGTAGGCATCCGGCGCGAGGCTGACCGCACCGTCGCGTACGTTGCTCATGTTGGGGACATCGAAGAAGTCCCAGAAGCTATCGGGGTCGCGTCCGCCGCCGAGCTGCGGGTCCGGCCCCAGCTCCTGCACATCGGAGCAGCCGTCGCCGTCGCTGTCGCGGTCGGCCGCCAGTGGCTCGTCGGGCGGGCCGGCCTCGCCAAGGAGGCGCAAGCGGCCGAGCTTGCGCTCAGCGGGATTGGCAAACGAGATAGATGCGTGATCGGGATGCGCCGCAATGCCCGTCACCCAGGTTAGATCCTCTCGTTCTGGCAGAAAGACGACCGCATCGTCATGCCCTTGCGAAACAAAGCCGATTCGCGCCGGGGCCGAGGGCTCATCCCCCGTACGGAACTGCGTAACGGCGAACCAGACGAGATCGGCGCTATCGACCGCCAGCCACTCGATGAACTTCCTATCGAGCCCGTCGCTGCCGACAAACACCTCGTCGATGCAGGGGTTCTGGCCCTCAGCCTCCAGGCGCTCGCAGTCATGGCTAGCCAGCATGTCCGGATAGACCTGAAGAATAGCGCCGTCGAATAGCTCGCTTATCCAGAGGTCGCCCTCACTGTCGAACTGAAGGGACCAAGGGCCGCTGCCTACAATCGTGCCCGGGCCCTGGCGGGCGGTGGTCTGCGGGAGCGGTAGTTCCAGCACATCACCTGTGCCCGTGTTCAGGCGACCCACAGCCTGACTGAAGAACCCCGTGTACCAGATATCGCCATGAGCATCCATGACCAACTCGGCCGCGTAGGTTCCCGGATGGGGCAGGACGTACCGACGATGGCAGCCGAGTTCGAGGGTGTCACAAACTTGCGCGGGTGGCTCGTCTTTGTACGGGTCGTAGAGGCAATCGGACCTCGAGCTGTCAGGGCGGAACACCGTGATGGTCGAGTCTGTTACGTTTGTCTCCGAGTACCAGACAATGCCCCGGGACAGGTCCGGTAGCACTCCTGTGATCTGCGCGTTATCAATAGGCACGGCAAAGCAAGCGAACTCATCTGCGACGGGGTCGTACCGAATCACTCTGCTTGTATTTGCATGGGGGCCTTCATAGTGCCTGGCGCCGCCCTCCGTAAACCACACATCACCGGCGCTATCAACAGTGATCCCAGCGCCAATCCAGCTGATCCTGGACCGTTGGTCAACGTCCATGAGCGTGAGGGCGAAGATGCCAGGCCCGTCTGCCTGCGGAATTTCGATGCCGCGGTAGGCCCCGCCCGGCGACACTGACTTGAGCTCAAGGTGAAACTCCTGGTTGATCCATGTTGTGCCATCAGCCGCAACCGCGACCGCCAGGGGACGATCGTTGGTCCCGGGCGTGACCGGGATATCAAACGCCTCGTAGCCGAAGACCATCAGGTCGACCGGGTCGCTCGGCACGCCGTCTACGAGGACACGCAGCTGGCCGCTCTGGACATCGGGCGGCAGGGTGAGCCGTACGAGGTCGTCCTGCCAGACGCCGACCAGCGGCGAATCAGCCGTCACGGACTGCGACCGGCTGCCGTAATCGAACAACACCGCGCGCAGGGAGGGAGGCTCGCCCAGTGCGCTGCCGGTGAGCGTCAGCTCGCCGCCCTGGAACGTCGCCACGATCGGCTCGGCGACGAGAGGACGATCGTCCTGAGCATTCAGGGTGCGACCGGTCAATGCGCTGCCGAGCGCGAACAGCAAGACGGCGAGCAGCAGCAAGCGATGCGGGGCCATCGAGATTCGCAACGGTACTCCGATGGGAAAGCGGGGGAGCTAACCGGCGTCCTGCCGGGCTGAGTTCTCAGACGAGATGGTAACGGCAGGCGCCCGCGCAGATCAAGCGCCGCGGTCGCTGGACCGCAGGCCGCGGCCATCGCGGAGGCAGGGGTTCGTTCCCGCCAGCACTTCGTCGAGCGCGCCAACCCCGTCGCCATCCTCGTCGAAGCGCAGCGCGTCGCACCCGTCGGTACTGCGCTCGTAGCCGTCGGGCAGCGCGTCGCCGTCCGTGTCGGCGAGCGCCGGGTCCGTGCCGACGAACGACTCGACGCAGTCCGTGAGGCCGTCCGCGTCAGCGTCCGGGCATCCGGCGTAGAACGCCAGCTCCTGTCGAGCGTAGCCCTCGGGTTCGAGGTCCAGCGGCGAATAGCGCTGCGCACCGTCGCGCGTCCAGCGATAGACCGGCGCGTAAGCCGCGTTCGTCTCGGCGGCCGAACGGGCGTCGACAGGCGCGTAGAAGTCGATGCCGAGGTCGTGATGCGCATCCATCGCGCCCGGCCGCGTCGCGCCGTAGCGCACGTCGCCGGTCTCGACGTCGAGCCAACGATGGATGGCGGAGAATCCCGCCGTAGGGATGTCCGCGGCGTAGAACGCAAGGCCGTCCTCGGCGAACGTCCTTGGCTGCGCCGCGTCGCCCGCCACGTAGATCGCGCGGCCACGGTTGTCGCTCCATTGGCTGACCGGCGCGGCGAGGCGGATTTCGTGCAGGTAGACCTGGTAGTCCTCGTCGTTGCTGTATGACACATAGATCGTCCGCCCGCCGTCCTTGGCGTAAATCTCGTGCTGCACGCCGGAGTAGCAAG
>JBBDNH010000074.1:0-6562 GCA_040877745.1 Dehalococcoidia bacterium | reverse complement strand
GGAGATGGACGGGGCCGCCCGCGAGGCCGCTGCCGCGCCCTATCGCGAGCGCTTCATCGAAGCGATGGACGACGACCTCAATACGTCGAAGGCGCTCGCCGTGATGTTCGACCTCGCGCACGAGATCAACCGCGCCCGCGACGAACACCGTCCGATTGCGGACGCGCAAGCGGCGCTCCTGGAGCTCGCCGACGTCCTCGGCCTCTCGCTCACCGAGCCTGAGGCCGCTATGGGCGCCGCGCCGTTCATCGAGCTGCTGATCACCATTCGCGAGGAGCTGCGCGGCGCGAAGCAGTTCGAGCTCGCCGACCGCGTCCGCTCAGGCCTCGAGCAGCTCAACATCGCGCTGGAGGACAGCGCCGAAGGCACCGTCTGGCGCCGGCGGGAGTAGGAGGCCGCATGGACCTCAAGTCCTACATCCGCAACGTGCCGGACTTCCCACAGCCGGGCGTGCTCTTCCGCGACATCACGCCGTTGCTGCAGAACACCGAGGCTTTCCGTTATGTCATTGACGAGCTGACAGGCCGCGTCGCCGCGCTCCAGCCCGATGTCATCGTCGGCATCGAGTCGCGCGGCTTCGTATTCGGCGCGCCGATCGCCTACACCCTCGGCCTGCCGTTCGTGCCCGTGCGCAAGGCCGGCAAGCTGCCCTCCGAGCGCATGAGCGTCGAGTTCGCCCTCGAGTACGGCGAGAGCCAGCTCGATATCCACACGGACGCCCTGGGGCGCGACCAGCAGGTCGTCATCGTGGACGACCTGCTGGCGACCGGCGGTACCGCCGCCGCCGCCGCGAAGCTCGTCGAGCTGCTGGGCGCGCACGTGCGCGGGTTCGCCTTCCTCGTGGAGCTTGGCTTCCTAGACGGCGGCGCGCGGCTGCAAGACTACGAGACCATAGCGCTCGTTCGCTACGACGAAGCCGGCTAAGCCCACCATTAACGCATCTGTTCATTCTCTCCGCTTGACGCAAGGGTTCCCAAGCCGGAGAATTGAATTTGGGGGCTGTGGCGGATACCTAAGAGGGCTCCTGGCCACCGCCCGTACGCCCCCAGTGGAACGGAGCCAGCAGGGAGGGAACCATGCGATCCAGATGGACCATTGTCGGCATCGCGCTGCTCTCGGCCGTGCTCGCCATCGGCGCGGTCTCGTGCGGCGACGATGACGACGACGGGAACGGCGCCGCGGCAACGGCGACGGTCCCCGCCGACGGCGCCGAGGCGACCGCGACACCCGCCGACGGCGAGGAACCGACAGAAGTCGGCGTCAGCCTCACAGAATGGCAGGTCCTCGCCGACGTCGAGTCCGCGCCGGCAGGCTCGGTGACATTCACGGCGTCGAACATCGGTCAGGAAACCCACGAGCTCGTGGTCATCCGCACCGACCTTGAGCCCAGCGGCCTGCCGACCGGCGACGACGGCGGCGTTGACGAAGCGGGTGAAGGCATCGAAGTCATCGACGAGATCGAAGAGTTCGCGGCCGGCGGCGAGGAGAGCCTGACGCTCGACCTTGAAGCCGGCGCGTACGTCCTGATCTGCAACGTCGTGGAGGAAGAGGAGACTGGCGAGTTCGAGAGCCACTACGGCCTGGGTATGGCCACCGCCTTCGAGGTCACCGGCTAGGCCCTCACGACAGGAACCATCAAGGCGGCTTCGCGCCGGATGCGCCGAAGCCGGGACGTATCAGACACGGGAGGGAAAACACGTACATGCGAAACAAGTGGCTACTCATTGGCATCGCACTGCTTACAGCAGTGCTCGCCCTCGGCGCCGTCGCGTGCGAGGACGACGATGACGGCGACGGAAACGGCGCCGTCGCTACGGCGACCACGGCGTCCGACGGGGGCGACGCAACGGGAACGGAGGCCATGGACGATGAAACGCCCCAGGTCGCGGCTTCTGTAGAAATCACCGCGCCCGCAGACGGGGACACCGTGACCAGTCCGGTCACGCTGGAGGTCAGCGCGACAGGCATCGAGATCGGCGCGGCCGCAGACTTGATCGAGGGAGCCGGCCACTTCCACGCCTTCGTGGATCAGGAGCCGGTGGCCGAAGGCGAAAGCGTTCCGCAGGAAACCGAGGGGATCTTCCACTTCGCGGCTGAAAGCCAAGAGCTCGAACTGGAGCCCGGTGAGCACACCGTCACGGTCGTCCTGGGCGACAACACCCACATCCGGCTCGCCGACGTGCCAGCCGCGACCGTCACGTTTACAGTGGAGTAAGTCATGCGAAAACAATCACTGCTACTCATCGCGACACTTCTGCTATCGGCAGCGTTCGCCATCGGCGCCATCGCGTGCGGCGACGACGACGATGACGGCGACGGAAACGGCGCCGTCGCTACGGCCACCACGGCCCCCGACGGCGGCGACGCAACGGCAACGACGGCCCCGGATGACGGCAACGGCGAGCCTTCCGCGGCCACGGTCATCGCCACCGACAACGCAGACCTCGGTACCATCCTGACGACCACCGACGGCTACACGCTCTACACCTTCAACAACGACTCAGAAGGCGTGAGCACCTGCGCCGACGCGTGCGCGCAGACCTGGCCGCCGCTCCTGATTCCGTCGGGAGAGCCGACTGCGGGCGAGGGCGTCAGCGGCGAGCTGGCCACCATCACACGCGACGATGGAGGCACGCAGGTCACGTACGACGGTCTGCCGCTTTACTACTACAGCGCTGACCCGGCGCCGGGTGACGCAAACGGCCAGGCCTTCGGCGACCTCTGGTTCGTCGTCGAGCTAGGCTAAACGAGGCAAACGGGATACTAGCCGGATATCAGCAGCCCGTGGCTAGGCGGGCTGCTGATAGAGGGCGCTCCGCGGCAGCATGCCATCCAGGATGCGCTCCAGCGCCATGGTATGGGCGCAGGCTCCCCAGCCGGAGAAGAAGTCGCAGCTACAGCGCCACGTGTCGCCATCCAGCGAGACCTCGTGCCGGTCGTTCTCGCCATCGAAGTCGACCCGCAGACCCGAGACGTGGATGCGGTTCCGTTCCTGGGCGTAGCGCTTGGCTTTTTCGATCTTCCCGATGAGGCCTGAGTTCATCTGACACCCCTTTCGCATGTCCGAGCAAACAAAACGGCACCGACCTACGTCGGCGCCGCGCGTGTCAGTCAATACCAAGAAGGCGAGGCATATCCCAGAACTCCCTCCGAGCGCATTCTACGCCCTGTCACCCCAGGCCGTCAAGCTCTCCGCCAGCGGTCTTCGGGAACGAAGCCAGCCGGTGATACGCGCTCCCGCCCGCGCCGAGGACGCTTCGCATGAGCACCACGCTCGTCAACATCATCGACGGCATGGGCGGCACTCCGTAGCCCCCCACCACCTCCGAAAGCGTCCGACGCTCCCGCGCCGACGCCGTATCGCGCACGCGCGCGAGCGTCAGGTGAGGGGCGAACGGCCGCCGCTCGGCCGGGAACTCCAACGGCGCAAGCGCCGCCTCGACTCGCCGCGCGAGCGCACCCAGCGCATCGACGTCGCCCTCCAGCCCGACCCACACGACGCGCAATCGCGCGCCGTCGCCGGCCCCGGGCGAAGCCGCAGGGAAGCCTCCGAGCGTCGCCGGGCGCAGGTGCAGTGCGAACGGCTCGATTGCCGCGCCCAGCGCCGCGGTGATCTCGCTCACCCGCGCCTCCTCGACGTTGCCTAGGAACTTGAGCGTGACGTGGATGCCATCCGGACGCGCGAACCTCAGCGCGCCCGCGTCCAGCTTGCGCAGCTCGTCCTGCATTCGGCCCAGCGCCTCTCGCACATCCTCCGGCAGCTCGCACGCGACGAACAGGCGAAGCCCGCGCTCGGCCTCCGGCATCACGTCAGCCGCAGCAGCGATCGCGCGTTCTCACCCTCGATGAGCGTTCGGGCGTCGTCGTCGATCGGCGCCTCGCGCAGCTCGCGGAGCGCGCGCGCTTGGTCGATGAGCGGGTAGTCGCTGCCGAACAGGATGTGCTCGGCGCCCACGAGCTCGACGGCGCGAGCGTAGACCTCGGGGGCATACAGCAGGCTCGAGGCCGCCGTGTCGACGTAGGCGCGCTCCATCGACTCGCGCACCTCCGGCATCAGAGCGTAGAAGGGCAGCCCGCCGCCCCAGTGCGCGCCGATCACGGCCACACCCGGAAAGTCGGCGATGAACCGCCCGAGCTGCTCCACAGGAAGGCCGCCCTTGCCCGGATACACGTGCCCCACCGGCTCGCTCGCGTGAAAGAGCAGCGCCAGGTCGTACGCGTCCGCCGCCCAGGCGAGCAGGTCCGCCTCCTCGCTGTCGATCAGCCCGTAGCCCTGCTGGAGCGGCCTCAGCTCGCCCAGGCCGCGCGCCCCGCGAGCGGCCCAGCGCTTCAGGTCGTCGCGCGCGTCACCGTCGGAAGGCTGCACCGCGCAGAACGGGACCAGACGGCCATCCGAGCGCTGGGCTTGCTCCAACAAGTACTCGTTGTGCTGCTTGCAGAGCTCGGCGTCGCTCCAGGCGAAGCCGCACGCCACGCTCCGGTCGATGCCCGCCTCCTCCATCGACGCAAGCAGGTCCTCGGACGTCGCGATGCGCGCCTTCGGGTTGGAGTACAGCTCCTTGAATCCGGCGTCGCGTGCAAGATACTCGTCCCGCCGGTCACGCACGTCCGGCGGAAAGATGTGCGTGTGCGCGTCGATGATCACGAGCGCATAGTAGCGTACTGCCTCCAGCGGCGTCCTTGACAACAATCCACGCCGGAGTATACTGGCAGCGACTGGTGGCTCAGTCTCAGTAATACGGGACAACCCCGCCCGGCCTCCAAGCAGAGACGAGGTAGGGCACACGTGTACAACCGGCCACACTCGACATCAGTACTGCATCGACGAGGACTGACGCTCGCACTGGGGCTCGTGCTCGTGATGGCCGCGGCCGTCGTCCTGACGCCTGCCGCCGCCGCTCAGGAACCTATCGCAGACCTCGCCATCAGCAAGTCCGCCTCACCGGAGCCCGTGGCCAACGGCGGGGAGTTGACCTACACGATCGTCGTCAGCAACATCGGCGATGCGCCCGCCGGAACGGTGTCCGAGCCGGTTGAGGTGTTTGACATCTATCCGTCTGAGTTCACGCTGGAGTCCTTTGAGATCACGCCCGTCGGGAGCTGCGTGGCCGCGTTCGCCCAGCTAGAGTGCCAGATCACGACCCTCGATCCAGGGGAGAGCGCCACGATCACCGCGTCCGGCACGATTTCCACGCCGGGCGACGACCTCGTGACCAACCAGGCGTTAGTCGACCTCCCGATCAGCCGCATCGACGAGTCGAGCGATACGCTAAACAACATCGCCCGTGCGGAAAGCACGGTCCTCGACGTGCTTCCGGTCGGCGGCGTCTCTCGCGAGGTCGCTGCCGGCGCGCTGCCAGGAGGTTCGGCAGGCTCCAACGGCGTTGCGATAGCAGTGGTGACCGCCTTGGTCGTGGCTAGCACAGCGCTGGCCGGCGGCGTTTTGTACGCCCGCCGGCGTTAGGCCGCGTTCTAACTTCGAGCTTCGAACTTCGAACCTCGAACCTCGAGCCTCGAACCTCGAACCTCGAACCTCGAGAGCCTACACGCCGGCGTACGAGTGCAGGCCGCTCACCCAGAGGTTCACAGCGAAGTACGTGAACATCACCGCGCCGAAGCCCGCCACCAGCACCCACGCCGCGCCCGAGCCTCGCCAGCCACGCAGGTTCCGCGCGTGGAGGTAGCCCGCGTAGATCAGCCACGTCACGAGCGCCGAAGTCTCTTTCGGGTCCCAGCCCCAGTAGCGGCTCCAGGCTGAATGCGCCCAGTACGCGCCGAGCGCGATCCCCAGCGTGAGCAGCGGAAAGCCGACGAGCACCGAGCGATTCGCGATCTCCTCCAGCGCCTCGCCTGATGGCAGGCGCGCGAACCGGCGCTCGCGGCCCTGGATCAGGTACACGACCGCGGCCCCGAACGAGACCGAGAGAGCGGCATACGAGAGCACCATCGTCGTCACGTGCGCGCCCAGAATGCGGTTCGACTGCAGCGCCGGGATCAGCGGCCGGACCTCGGATGGGAAGAAGATCAGCGAGACCGCGAACATCGTCAGCGCGACCGGAAGCACGAACACGCCCACCGTCCGCGAGCCCTCGCCGTCCCGCAAGGCGCGCAGCTCGAACATGCCGTAGAACAGCAGGATCGCCCAGCCGAACGCCGTCGTGAACTCCCACATGTTGGAGAGCGGCGGTCGATCGGCGGCCACCCAGCGCGCCGCGAGCGACACCGTGAGCGCCAGGACGGCGAGCCACGTGCTGCCCGTCGCGGCCGGGCCGAGCCACGGCGGTACCGGCGCGCGGCCGGCGACGGTCATCGTGGTACCTGCATCGGTCGCCGCGGCCCGGTACACGACGCGGGGCCAGAGCGGGATCGCGAGGTAGCTGACCGAAGCGAGCGCCGTCAGCGCGAACCCGACCAGGAACGCGTTGTAGGCGAACTGCTCTGCATCCATCGACTAGCTGGCGGCGCCGGTCGGCATGCGTTCGGCCTCAGGGGCCGCGGCGGACTCCCCGTCCGCGCCCGGCGCTGACGGCTCCGGCTGCTCGGCGGCGGGCGGGGCCGGGAA
>JBBDNH010000073.1:0-1266 GCA_040877745.1 Dehalococcoidia bacterium | reverse complement strand
CTCGCGTTCGTCCTGGCGCCGGTGCTGGTGCCGCTGCTGGCGCCCGGACTGGGCGAGGCGACGGGCCAGCAGACGGAGTTGCGCGCGCTGGCAGTGGAACTGACGCGCGTGATGCTGATCTCGCCGCTGTTCTTCGGGATCAGCGGGATGCTGACGGGGATCCTGAACGCACGGCAGCACTTCCTGGCGCCGGCGATCGCGCCGGTCCTCTACAACCTGGGGATCATCCTCGCGGCGGTGTTCCTGTCCGGCCCGCTGGGGGTGCACGGTCTCGCCTGGGGCGTGGCCGGCGGGGCGGCGGCGCACCTGCTGGTGCAGGCGCCGGCGCTGCGCTCCGTGGGGATGCGCTGGCGGCCCTCGCTGGACCTGGGGTCCGAGGCGGTCATGGACGTGCTGCGGCTGATGGGGCCGCGCGTGGTCGGGCTCGCGGCGACGCAGGTGAACTTCCTGGTGGTGGTGTTCTTCGCCTCGTTCGTCTCGGACGAGGCGATCAGCGTCATGAACTATGCGTTCCTGATGATGATGCTGCCGGTGGGCGTGATCGGGATGGCGATCTCGACGGCGGTGTTCCCGACGCTGGCGGCGCACGCGGCCGCCCACGAGACCGCGGCGTTGCGCACGGCGATCTCCTCCACGCTACGGGTGATCCTGTTCCTCTCGATCCCGGCCTCCGTGGGGCTGGTGCTGCTGGCGGAGCCTGCGGTGCGGCTGCTGCTGGAACGCGGGGCGTTCGACGCGACGGCCACGGACCGCGTGGTGCAGGCGCTGAGCATCTACGCGCTGGGGATTGCGGCGCAGGCGGGGATCGAGATCTTGAGCCGCGGTTTCTACGCGTTGAGCGACACGCGGACGCCGGTGGCGATCGCGGTGATCGCGATGGCCGTGAACATCGCGTTCGCGGCGTTGCTCGTGCAGCCGTTCGGACTCGGTGGCCTCGCGGGGGCGGGGGCGCTCTCGGCGCTGTTGGAGTTCGGGCTGCTGGTGCGGTTGCTGGACGTCCGCGTGGGCGGGCTGGACCGGCGTCCGCTGCGGCGCTCGATGGGGAGCACGGTGATCGCGAGCGTGGTGATGGCGCAGGTGGTGATCATCGTCCGCCTGCTGCTGGGCAGCGCGGGGATGGACTCCGGAGAGGCGTTCGGCGCGCTGGGGCACATCGTGATCTCGGGTGGCCTCGGCGCGCTGGTGTTCGTGGCGATCTCGGGCGCGCTGAACCGCGAGGACTACGCGCTGGTGATGCGCCGCCTGGGGCGGTGAGTCCGGGGCGCG